>CALLAA010000044.1 GCA_938002955.1 uncultured Acidimicrobiales bacterium | reverse complement strand
GGTCGTGGTCGTGGTGGTTGTTGTCGCTGGTCGAGTGGTGGTCGTTGGCCGCGTTGTTGTGGTCGCTCGAATGGTCGTCGTTGTTGTTGCTCGCGGAGGCCGCGTCGTGGCTGGCGCTTGGGTGGTCGCCGATGCCCGAGTCGTTGGCGGCGTCACGGTCGTTGTTGTTGCGGGTTGTGGCCCGGGTGCTGCAGTGGTCGCCGGAGCAGAGGTGGTCAGCGGCGCAGCGACGTCGACAACGTCGGATGCTGAGTCCTGCTCACTGTCGTCGGCCACTTCTGTAGCGCTTGCGACCTCGATCGATACATCGTCCTCAACGTCGGCGTCCTCAACGTCGGCGTCGAGGAACGACACCGTGTCCGATGACAACGACGGCGAGATGATCTGCCTACCGGGCTGCTGTTCGCCGACCTGTCGCGCGACTCGCTCGGCACCGTCTTCGACCGTGCGCGTTTGTGACGTCTCTAGTGATTCTGATGACGACTGCGTGTTCACGGCGATGAGTCCGCCGGCTAGGGCCACGGAGAACATCACGATGAAAACGGTCGGTTTAATGTCGAAGGGGCGACGCTTGTCTCCCATTCGCTCTCCACTCTCTCGCCCGGTCCACCTCTATTGATGCCACAGTCCGTGCAAAATTGCCACGCGTTCGGCCACAAGTCGCGTGAAATTTGGCTCATTCACATGCTCGATCGTCCGATAGAAGGCGTATGTTCGACCGGTCGGGACGTACCGCGCAGCTTCGCCTGCTGTGGGTAGCTAGCTTCGCTATCCCCGCGGCTCTGCAACTCTCGCTCGCAATGATCTGGAGCGAGTCGGGTATTCAGGGCTCAGCCACGCTGCTTTTCGTCATCGTTCTCATCGCTGCCTCGTTGTGCGCGGTTGCGTCGGGCATGGTGATCAACCGGGCCAAGCGAACCAACGAAGCCGAGCTCGGCTATCTCGGACTGTTCTTCTTGACCGTTTCGGTCTTGCCCCTGATCCACGGCATTTTGACGCCCGGTGTCATCTTCGACGATCCAGCTCCTGCCGCTGCGGCTGCATTCTGGAGTGTTCCTGTGGCGGTCGTTGTTGCGGTTCCGTCGCTGCTCATGCGCAGCGAGCTTGGCCTTCGCATCGACCGACAGTGGTGGCGATGGGTACTCAACTGCATGCTCGTCGTCGTAACCCTCGGTGGGTTGTTTATCGCCGCACCATCGTTTATCCCCGCCCCGACCCCTGATGCCCTGTCGACTCGAGCGATCGCCGTCGCCGGCTTCGTTGGCTGCGTGATGCTCTCGAAGCGACATCTCGATCTTGCGGTGATCGCACAGAACCAGGGGCCGCTGGCGATCTCATTCGCCTACGGCCTGGTCGGTTCCTCTGCGCTCATGTGGTTCGGGTCGGCGCCGTTCTCAACCGGCTTTTGGGTGGCGCACATTCTCGATATCACCGGCGTGTTTCTCGGGTCCATCGGCGCGCTGATCGTGTACAGGCGAACCGACCACGTCCGTCCCTTCATCGCCCCTGTCCTGGTGGTCGATCCGCGCAGTGCCCTCGAGGTCGGGCTCGAACCTGCGGTTCATGAGTTCATTGCTCAGCTCGAAGCAAAGGATCCAATCACTCGCGACCACGTGCTGCGCACCACCGAGCTGGCGATGCGGGTCGGTCGAAAGATGGCGCTCGACCCAACGATGCTTCGCGAGCTTGGACTGGCGGCGATGCTTCACGACATCGGCAAGCTTTTGATCCCCGACGCAATCTTGAACAAGCCTTCTGCCCTGAGCGACGAGGAATATCGAGTCGTGCAGCGACATGCCCAGTACGGGGCCGAGATCGTTGAAGAGTCCGAAGTTCTGGCGTCGATCGGCCCAGCGATCCGGGCGCACCACGAACACATCGACGGATCCGGCTACCCGAACGGGCTCATCGGTACGCAGATCCCAATCATTGCTCGGGTCGTCTCGGCATGTGATGCCTACGACGCGATCGCGAACACCCGCCAGTATCGAAAGGGTGCCAGCGTGGAAACTGCGCTTGGTATTCTCGAACAGCACGCCGGTTCCCAGTGGGACCGACGTGTCGTCGAGCTCCTCGCACTCACGGTGCGCTCAAGCCCGCCGAGCAAGATGCCAGAGCATCTCGACATGGTTGGCCGCATCGGGTGCGACTGCATCCCCAAGAACGCCGCCGCCTAGGACCGAGTCATCGGCGCCGGAGGACACCGGCCTTGGCATCGAGAGAGACACGGTCGCCCGTCTGCAGCACAGAGGTGCCGTTTCGGGTGTTCGTGATTGCGGGTAGTCCGAGTTCGCGCAGGATGATCGATCCATGCGATAGGTCGCCGCCGATGTCGACGGCTACGGCGCCAACTTCACCGAAAAGTGGAACCCAGCCTGCGTCGACCGATCGTGCGACGAGGACGATCTGTTCGGGTTTGAGGTCGTCGAGTTCGGGCGGGCGATCACCGGTCGGTTCGGTGAGGACCCAGGCAACGCCGTCGATGGTTCCCACCGTGAGCGGTAGGCCGCCGAGCTCGTCGCCGTTGGTTGGGCCCGCGTCGATGGCGCTGAATCGGCGACGAAGGTCGGGGGCGTCGATGGCTGCGCAACGGTCGAAGTCGGCTCGACGATCCGCGATGAAGCTGCCATCGATGACCTCACCTCGGTCGAGGCCGATGAGTTCGTCAGTCGTCAGTAGCCACACGTCTTCTCGATCGGGAAGCGCACCACGTTCGACGGCGGCGGCCGCGCACCGCAGCAGATCAGCGCGGTGCTGAGCGAAGGCCCGCATCGCATCAGCTCGGAGCGCTTCGCGTGCCTGCATTGGTCCGCGGGCGAAGAGCCACAGCGGTGTTGTCAGCACCGCGGCGAGGGACCGGGTGGTCGTTCGTTCGATCGGGTCCGCCTGGGCGAGTCTCGCAATGGTGGATAGGACGCTCGCTGCGTCCTCGACGTATCGGGGGCGAGATAGATCGCTCTCGAACTGACCTCGCTGGCCGTGGTTGCGTAGCCATGTGGTCCACAACGCTCGGAAGCCGCTGTCGGCGGGAACCTGGCCGGCTGCCAGTTCGTCCGCCATTGCGGGAGTGGTGCGGACGAGCGCGGCGAGCTCGTGCATGTCGTCGAGCATTTGGGTGGCGGCGGTCCGTTGGGAGCGCAGGTGGTAATCGAGGGCTCCGGCCTGTCCGACAACGGCGACCGGTACGGCCATGGCGGTGGCGAGCGATGCCATCTGGTCGACGAGCGCCACGTAGCTCTTCGCGGCCACGTCGATGATTGGTTCGAACCGGTCGCCAGCCAACGGTGGGGTTGCGGCGAGCTCGGCTGCGACCCGGCGTGCGGTTCGAGGCGCGGTCAGCTGGCGAAGGCCCATGCGTCCGAGCGTCGGAATACTGCGAGCGAGCTGGGCGAGGTCGAGGGGTTTGCTGTTGCCGTCGGAGCCTCCGAGCGAGTCGGCGACGAGCGAGGTCGGCAGCCCGAGCTCCCGCAGAAAATCGGTGAGGAGTGACAGGTTGATGTAGGGCCGTCTGTCGAAGACTTCGATAAACGGCCGGCCCTTGGCCGCGCCGTCGATGATGCCGAGCGGGCCTGAGAGGTTGGGCGACGCGAGCTCGATGAGGCTCGTCATGAGTACCGAGGGCGGGTCGGGCAGGATCTCGCGGTGGTTAGCGAGCGTGAACCACTCGTCGCGTAGCGGGCTGCTCGTGATTGGTCGTATCTGTAGCAGCCAGCTCTGTTGGCCGTCGTCGGCGAACTCGATATCCCAGGGCAGGTCGCCAAAGGCATCTCGCACGTCCGACATGAGCTGGGCGAGGCGACCCTGCCAGGGGGCATCGTCTTCGTCTCGTCGGCGGCGACTCAGCGATAGCCGGTTCCCGGCTTCCTCTCCGGACAGCAGTGCGTCGCCGAGGCCATCGGTGTAGTTCACCATGTCGTCGAGCCAACCGGGTTCGCTGAAGACCACCCCGGCTTGTTTTGCGTCGACCATGTCCATGACGAGTACGTCGCGGCGGTACTCGGCGGTTCCCGATGCCCGCACGCGGTCTACGGCGTCGGCCAGCGACTCGGCGTCCGAGGCAATGTTGAGGAACGAATCGAAGTGGCCGGCGAGGCTCTGGTCGGGACGGTCCTCGGCTGCGAATGCCGATCGGACGGCGACGGCGCCTCGGTGGTGCTGGGCTAGAGCGCGGCCCGCCTCGTTGGAGTCGACACCATCGGGGACGACCGAGGACTTCGGCACGGGCAGGCCGGCGATCTCGGCATCGTCGAGGCGTGCCGCTTTGCTGGCGATTCCGGCACGGGTCAGATTGCCACTGCCGATGGGACGGATGGTCTTGCCGCTGGTCACCGGGTCAGCGTCCGGGCGAGTGAGGCGATGGTCGTTGCGAACTCGTGTGGTGATTCGAGCATTGGGTAGTGGCCCCAGCCCTCTTCGACGATCACGTCCGCATGTGGCAGTACCGGTTCGAAGCCGTGGGTGTGGCTGGCGGCCAGCACACCGTCGTCTTCGCCCCAGAGCAGGACGCTCGGTTCGACGATCGGGTTCAACGCTTCGAACCAGTCGGCATCGAGAATGTCCCACATCACTTCGAAGGCATCGCAGTCCCGATATCCGGCTTGGAACGCGTCGATGGTCTCGTGGTCGAGGGTGTCGGCGAATCTGCGTCGGAGCAGCACCCGTCCGGGTAGGCCACCGATCGATGCCTTGACGAACTTGCGGATCGGCGCCGGCTTCATCAGGCGAGGGAGAAGCCGGCGGTCGAGGGCGGGGCCGACCGGGGCGTGGAAGATGAACGCATCGGCGAGGTTTCCTCGTTGTGCTGCCTGGAAGGCGATCGACGCGCCGATGCCGGTGCCGAGAAGCACGATGGTGTCGTGGGTTCGACGTTCCGCGATGAATGTCGCTAACCAATCGGCGAAGTCGTCGATCGTCGGGTCCGACGTTGGTAGCGGACGACCGTCGAACCCTGGGATCGCGATTGGCGTGAGGACAACGTCGTCGGCCAACGGCCGCGGGAGTTTGGCCCAGCGGGCTACGTTTCCGCCGTTGCCGGCGATCGCCATAACTTCGATCATGGCCAACCGTACCGATTAGGTGGTGGCCTCACCGGGACTCAACACGGCCCAGACCGGATCGTGATCGCTCGCCGCGTGGTCGTTCACGACGCCGGCGTCGACGACGGCGAGGCCTTTGACAAAGATGTGGTCCAGTTCGAACCCGCGACCGAAGCGGGTAAAGGTTCGCCCCGATAGTGCGTTGGCACGTTCGAGCCCGGCCCGCATCATGTTGTCGACGAGACCTCGCACCGATCGCCCCGATGCGGTGTTGAAGTCGCCAGCCACGAGGGCTGGTCCGGCCGATCCAACGACCGAATCGGCAACTTCACGGTATTGGGCGACCTGTCGGCGGTGCGGCAAGGTCGAGACTTCGGCATGCACGCTCCACGCGGTGATGTCGACGGGTCCCTCGTCGAGGTCGAGTGTGACCGGAGCTTGTACGGCAATCCGGCGCTGTCCCAATACTCGCGCCAGGTGCGGTAGTTGGATAACGGTCGGGTCGCCGACGGTACCTCTGGCGAGGATCGCGTTTCCGAAGGAACGCCCGGTTCCGGTGTGTGTGCATCCAGCTCGGTATTGATGGCTGAGCCCGAGTGCCTCGGCGATCTGTGCGGGTCCCTCATCGTCCATCTCTTGGAGCAACACGAGGTCGGCGTTGGCCAAGTTGGGGTTGGTCGTGAGGGCGTCGATGGCTGCGTCGATGGCGAGCCCGTGTTCGATGTTCCAGGTGACGACACGCATGTCGGACCGGTCGGTTGTATCGGTCAGGCCGTGGCCAGATCGAACGCGTCGTGGAGCGCCTGCGTTGCGTTATCCACGTCGGCACTGCGCACGACGCAGCTGATACGGATCGCCGACGTCGAGATCATTTCGATGTTGATGTTGGCCGCTGCGAGTGTTTCGAACATCTTGGCGGCTACACCAGGGTTGCTCTTCATGCCTGCGCCAACGAGCGAGACTCGGCCGATTTCGGTATCGGTGAGGACTTCGCAGTCGTCGCCCGAGGTCGTCTCGCAGATCTTGGCTGCTTCTTCGGCTTCGTCGTGTGGGCACGTGAAGCTGATGTCGGTGCGGCCTTCGAGCGACACGTTCTGCACGATCATGTCGACGTTGACGCCAGCGTCGGCGAGCGACCGGAACATGCCGGCGGCGATTCCGGGCTGGTCGGGCACACCGATGACGGTGACCTTGGCTTCGGACGTGTCGGGCACGACGGCCTTGACGATTGCTTCTTCCATAGTGGGGTCCTCCTCGACCACCCAGGTGCCTGGCTCCCAGGTGAAGGC
>CALLAA010000043.1 GCA_938002955.1 uncultured Acidimicrobiales bacterium | reverse complement strand
CCTTGGGGGAGTAGGTGATACGCGTGCCGGTCTGCGCGTCTCGGATCGCTCGTGCTCGTGCGGCCAGCTCGGGTCCCTGAGGGAATTTGGCTTCGAGCTTCATGTGGTTTCCAGCTTTCGGATGTCGGCCGCATCGACCGGGGTGTGGCACGACGTACATCGGGTGATGTTCTCAACAGGTTCGCCGCAGTCGGCGTGGGCCAAGACGGTGGGAGCCTCGCCGTCGCCGCGATGGGCGTCGCCCCACTGCATGAGCGAAACCAAGACAGGGGAGAGGTCTCGCCCCGCATCGGTGAGCCGATACTCAAAGCGCTCGGGGCGTTCCTGGTAGCGCACCTTCTCGAGGACGCCGTGATCGACAAGTCGACAGAGCCGCGTCGTCAACAGGTTCGACGCAATGCCGAGATCATCGCGGAGGTCGCTAAAGCGGTAGATACGCCGAAACACCGCGCGCAAGACCAGCAGAGACCAACGATCACCAATGACATCGAGTGCCGCGGAGATTGAGTCGTTGTCGGAAGGGTCGGATGGCACAACGCCACCGTAGTATGAGTTAGTTGCATTATGCAACTAACTCACCAGCGTGGGTTGCGTGGAAAATTCGCTAGCTGAGCGTCTTGGCCTTTTCTTCGAGGCTCTCGATCAAGGCGGTGAACGCCTTCTCGAATGAGGCCACACCTTGATCTTCGAGCAGCTGAGCGACCTCATCGAGATCGATGCCCAACGCTGCGATATCGGCGAGAACCGCACGCGCCTCGTCGACATCTGCATCGAGCGTCCGCGCCACCGTGCCGTGGTCGAGGAAGTTCGCCAAGGTCGAATCCGGGATCGTGTTGACCGTGTCTGGACCGATGAGGGCATCGACATACAGCGTGTCTGGGTAGGCATCGTTCTTCGTGCTCGTGGACGCCCACAATGGGCGCTGCACCTGTGCTCCGCGTTCGACGAGAGCATCCCAGCGAGGACCGCTGAACATCTCGCGGAACGCGGCGTAGGCGAGCTTGCCGTTCGCGACGGCCGCCTTTCCACGAAGCGCGAGTGCGGCATCGGTACCGAGTGCATCGAGACGGTTGTCGACCTCCACATCGACGCGGCTGATGAAGAACGAGGCGACGCTCGAGATTGCGGACAGGTCGCCCTCAGCGGCTTCTAGGCCAGCAATATAGGCCTCCATAACCTCGCGGTAGCGCTCGACCGAGAACAACAGCGTCACGTTGATGCTGCGCTTCTCGGCGATCATCTGCTGGATAGCGGGTACACCTTCAGCCGTCGCTGGAATCTTCACGTATAGGTTCGGTTCATCGATGGTGTCCCAGAGCACCCGTGCTGCGGCTTCAGTGCCCGCTTGGTCTCGGGCCAGGCCAGGGTCGACCTCGACCGAAACGAAGCCATCGAGGCCATTCGACTCGTCATAGATCGAACGGGTAAGGGCCAGCGCATCTTCGATGTCGGTCGTTACGAGACCCCAGTAGCTCTCTTCGATGCTCTTGCCATCGGCGAGGAGCGATGCGAACTGTTCGGTGTAGTCGTCAGAGCCTTCGATGGCCTTTTGGAAGATGCTCGGGTTCGAGGTGATACCCCGAACGCCCTTGTCCAGCCAGGCTTGCATCTCGCCGTTATGGAGCCAGTTTCGACGAAGGTTGTCGAGCCAAGGGCTCTGGCCTTCTTGGTTGAAGAGCTGATGCAGTGGTGTTTCGGTCACGGGATTGTCCTTCGTGTGCGATTCGATGTGCGAGTGGTAGGTGGTGCGCTATGTCAGCGCGGTGCGAGCTGCGGTAACGACGGCGTCGGCGGTGATGCCGAGCTTTTCCATCACGACATTGCCCGGCGCCGAGGCGCCGAAGCGGTCGATCCCAATGGTTACATCGGCATATCGAGACCAGCCCATAGTCGAACCGGCTTCGATCGACACCGTTGGCACGCCGGCGGGGAGAACCGATTCCCGGTACTCGTCGTCTTGGGTCTCGAACACTTCCCAACATGGCAAGGAAACCACGCGGGCCTGAATTCCGTCGTTGCGAAGGGTCGAGGCTGCGGCCATGCAATGCTGGACTTCGGATCCAGCAGCGACGAGAACGACCTGCGCATCCCCATCGGCCTCAGCGAGCACGTAGCCGCCCTTGGCGACGTTCGCGTGGTTGTCGGTTCCGGCCAGGATTGGAAGGTTCTGACGGCTGAGGATCATGGCGGTTGGGCCCGACGAAGCAACAGCTGCAGCCCACGCTGCAGCCGTCTCGTTGCCATCGGCTGGACGCCAGACGTTCAAGTCGGGCATCGCACGCAGCGACGCCACGTGTTCGACCGGCTGATGCGTCGGCCCGTCTTCACCCACGCCGACAGAATCGTGCGTCCAGCTAAAGATCATCGGCATCTTCGAAAGAGCAGCAAGACGCACCGCGCCGCGCATGTAGTCGGAGAAGACGAGGAACGTTCCGCCTACCGGGAACAACCCGCCGTGGGCCGCCATGCCGAGCATCGCGGCGCCCATTCCGTGCTCGCGAATACCGAAATAGATCTGGCGGCCAGCGCGGTCGTCCGTGCTGAAGACGCCGTTGTCCTTGATGACGGTTCCGGTGTTGCCGGTGAGGTCAGCGCCTCCCGCAACGAGCGAAGGCATGTGTGGGACGAGAGCCTGGAGCACTGCGTTGGAGGCTTTACGGGTGGCAATGCTCTCACCGGGTTCCCACGACGGAAGTGCGTCGTGCCACCCATCGAGCGGGCGGCCGTTGATCAATGCGTCCATCTCGGCGATATCGCCGGAGTAGGCGGCGGCACGTGCTTCCCAAGCCTCGCGCAGCGCCGCTCCGCGAACGCCTGCGGCCCGACAGTGAGCCAGGACCTCATCGGACACGAAGAAGGTCTGGTCGGCGGGCAGACCCATCGCTTCTTTGGTGGCCGCAATTTCTTCGTCGAACATTGCGTAGCCATGTGCATGAGCGGTTCCCGCAGACTCGGTCGCCGGAAAGCCGATCTCGGTCTTGAGCACGATGAGCGATGGCTTGTCGGTCACCGACTTCGCAGCGACGATGGCCGCTTCGAGCGCGTCGAGGTCCTCGCCGATCGCTCCGACCTCGGTGACATCCCAGCCATAGGACCGGAACCGGTCAGCAGAGTTGTCGCTGAAGCTCAGTGACGTCGGACCATCGATCGAAATATCGTTGTCGTCGTAGACGAAGATGATCCGGCCGAGACCGAGGTGTCCAGCGAGCGATGCAGCCTCGTGGCTGACGCCCTCTTGGAGATCCCCATCGGAGCAAAGCCCGTAGATGTAGTGGTCGCAGATGTCCGATCCGAGTCGGGCCCGAAGGTTCTCTTCGGCAATCGCCATACCAACAGCATTCGAAAGGCCGGCACCGAGCGGACCGGTGGTTACCTCAACGCCAGCGGTGTGACCGACCTCGGGGTGCCCCGGGGTCGCCGAATCCCACTGGCGGAAATTCTGCAGGTCCTCGTTGGTCAGACCAAAGCCGTAGAGGTGCAACAGCGAGTACTGCAGGATTGAGGCGTGGCCCGGAGACAGAATGAAACGATCCCTGTCGAACCACTGCGGGTTCTCCGCATCGAAGTTCATGATGCGGCTCCACATGACGTGGGCGACGGGGGCGAGGGACATCGCCGTTCCCTGATGCCCTGAACGGGCCGCATGCGGGCCATCCATGGAAATGCCACGAATCGTGGCGATCGTCTGCGCGTCCAGTGACTGGGCGTTCGGCATAGCGGTAATTTCTCCTCAAACGGGGTCCTGTAGTTCTACCCGAAGAGAAGGGTGGATGCGGTGAAGCCATGCAGATGGTTTTCTGCCCGCACCGGACCAAATTCGCCTGCGCAGAACATTCCCGATGTGGCGCGGGAACCCGTTAGTTCGTGGATCAATTCCGCGTCGTGCCCCGGCCGGCCAAAGAGATGCTCGCCGCGGCCGTTACAGGTGAACGCCAGCGCAGCAGTTGCGTGCTCGCCCTGGAGCGAAGAAATGAGGTCGTCGGTAGCGGTGGACGCGTCGCGTACATGGAACTGCAGCGTCGTACCGATGTCGACTTCTGCCCCGATCGCTATCGCCCCCGTGGCCTGATCGGCTCCCATTACTGCTCGAATCAAGAAGTCGCCGCGATCGAAGTCGAGCTGTCCTTCGTCGATCACGATGCCGACGTGGATCCCGTTTGCCATCAATGCGCGATCGACCTCGTCGGCGTCGGAAGCGATTCGCTGGAGGACGTCCATTGGCCGCTGGGACGCAAGCTCGGTGATGACGTTGCCGGTAACCGCCGTAACGGTGAGCGGTGAGCCGACAGGCCGACAGCCTTGCGACACGACGCTACGGATTGGCACGCCGCCGATGGAGACACCCACGGTACCGTCGGAGAGGATCTCGTCATCGAGGAGAAGACGATTGCCGCCCGGGCCGCGTGCACCCGATGCGAGGCCCCCGTGGATTGCGAGGTTCGGCGCATGTTCGGCGGCGGCGCTCAACATGTCGAGAACAGGTGCGGTGAATGGGTCTGCCAAAAGCACGGCGTGGTCAGCGCCGATAGCGTCCCATCCTCCGAGTGGCGCATCACGGCCGGCTTGGATGCGCACCGGAGTCGCCGAAACTCCGCCGATTGCCCACACCGATAGCGCTGAGCGGTCCTCGACCTCGCTGCCGCGTTCGAGAACACCGCAAGCGGTAGACCCAATAAATGTGGATGGTGAAAGCAACTCCCGGAGTGCCGATCCAATGTCGTCGACGGCTCCGGTGTGCACGCTGTCGATAAACGCCACGAGAAGGTCGATCGGCCGCCCGTTCATCTGCTCGAGGATCGTGCCAGCGACCTCGCCGACGGCATGGGCGGCTAGGGGGTGTTCCGACAACGCTGAGGCAGCGAGCATGGTTTGGAGTCCTTAGGGGGTTCGGCGAGGCGTTGCGAGAATTGGCGTGTCGTGGCGAACCGTCGCCCAGCCAATCCGTTGGGCCGCCCGGATAGTCCACCACCCCGGGTCGATCTGTCCAGGATCGAGCGAGAAGCGCGCTGACGTCGGTGCTGCATGGTGGTTGTTGTGCAGCCCTTCGCCGCTCGTCAAGAAGGCCAGCCACTGGAGGTTGGTCGCCGAATTCTCATATGGCCGCTCGCCAAAGGTGTGAGCAATCGCATTGACTGCAGCCGAGAGGCTCAGATAGAGCACAAAGTGCAAACCGGCCGTGATGATGCCGAGCCATGGACCAAGAAGGACCATGAGGATCGCCGTCGTGGTCCCGAGCCCGAGTAACGCGTGGTCGAGCACATATCGGTCGAGCGTGGTCTGTGGAAGATCGCGGGCGTACTTCTGCACCTGCTCTGGGTCGCGAGCAACGCGCCGGTATAGGGCGACGTTCGTCAGCTGAACGCGTACCCACCCGAGCCGCGCCGGACTATGTGGGTCCTGGTCCTCGTCGGTGAAGGCGTGGTGTTTCCGGTGAACGGCTGCCCATTGGCGCGGCCGTATCCCGGTGAGTAGCCAGATGATGGTGCGGAAGATCACCGTGAGCGGCCGGGACAGGGTGACGGCCCGATGGGCTAACGCCCGATGTAAGTAAACGGTGGTCGCGACGTTGGCGATTTGGGTGAGCACGAAAGCAACGCCGATGGCGAGCGCGATGTTTGTGACCATATTTTTGACGCTAGTTGGTTGTCGCTGTCCCGGGAAGCCGGCAGCGATTGGTTTCGTCGCCGTGCGAGATGCGCCCTATGCTGAGCGCCGATGCGTCGCTGGATCCTCCCGTTTTGTCTTCTGATCGTCGCTGGCTTCGCCGCGTGGCAGGCCGTGGAGACCGATGCAGCGCTCGCCGAGGAGACACTCGCCCAAGACGGTCAGAGCGCCCCGCCAGCACGTACGCCGCTGCTTTCGGTACGTCGTACGCCAGAGTTTCTCCGTGAACCGATCTTGGTGCAGAACCTGCAGGCATCACTCGACGAGGTCGTTGCGTCGTTCCCGCCAGCGAGCTGCCTTGTCGTCTATCTCGACGGCGAAGAGATTTACGCCGAGAATCCCAGCTTGCCGCTCGTTCCGGCGTCGGCTCAAAAGATTCTGACCGCGTTCGGCGCCTACACGATTCTGGGCGATAGCCACACGTTCGAGACCGCCATTGTTTCGGACGCTCCGGTCGTCGACGGGGTCGTCGACGGCAACATCTACCTCATCGGGGGTGGCGATCCGTTGCTCGCTACCAGTGATTACGCGTCGCGCTACGAGCAGCAGCCACATTTTCGTACGGCGATCGAGGAACTCGCCGACGCGGTCGTCGCTGCAGAGATCACCGAGATCAATGGTGCCGTAATCGGTGACGAGACCCGCTACGACACCGAGCGTTATGTGCCCGAATGGCCATCGAGGTTTACCAACGAATCGCAGAACCAGACCGGCCCGCTTTCGGCGTTGACCGTAAACGACGGCTTTGTGCGTTACGACCCGAATCCTGCGCCGTCTCTCGCGACGGCCTCTACCGAGCCAGCTGCGTTCGCTGCGAGCTTCTTTGATGATCTGCTCGAGGAACGTGGCGTAATCATCCGCCAGTCAGCTGCGGCAGGCGAAGCACCCGTTGGCGCTCGAACGATCGCCTCGATCGTCTCGGACCCGGTGTCTGTGGTGACGAACCAGATGGTCGACATCAGCGACAACATGGGAGCTGAGCTGCTGCTCAAGGAGATCGGTCATGCGGCCACGGGCCTTGGCACGACCGACGACGGAGCGGTTGCCATCGAGAATGCGCTGCGTTCCGCTGGCTTCTCGGTGGCCGAGACCGACATCGTGGACGGATCCGGGCTCGCTTCGGAGAATCGCCTGACGTGCCGTCTCCTCGCAGAGGTCTTAGACGCTGACGAGTCAGCGCCGATTCTCGATGGTCTCGCGATCGCGGGCCAGACCGGCACGTTGCTGGAACGTATGGTCGGAACAGAGGCGGAGGGCAAGGTACGTGCGAAGACGGGCCGCCTCAACGAGGTTGGAGCGTTAGCTGGCACCGCAGAGGCCTTGGACGGCTCCACGCTAACGTTTGCGTGGATCGCCAATACCACCGACCTGTACCCGCTCGAAGAGATGACGGCAGCCCAAGATGCGGTGGCACTCGAGCTCGTTGCCTACCCCGAGGGACCCGACGTCGAGGCGCTTGGACCTATCGGGTGACGGTAGACGCCGGACGGGTCCTCGCAATGTTCCCGCTCGGAAGCACCGTGTTTCCCGGTCAGGTCGTCCCGCTCCACGTTTTCGAAGAGCGATATCGGGTCATGCTCAATGAGTTGACGTCGGAGGGAGCCGACGCGACCTTTGGCATCGTCCTTATCGATCGTGGCCATGAGGTTGGGGGCGGCGATCATCGCGTCGCGGTCGCGACGCGAGTCGAAATCCTGCAGGCTGAAGAATTCGATGATGGCCGCTGGGGAGTCGTCACCGCAGGCGTCGAACGTCTCGACATCGTCGAGTGGCTACATGACGACCCATATCCGCGAGCGATCGTGTCGCCGAGGGTTGTGGCCGACAACGGCGGGGCGTCGCTCACCGATCTTGAGGAGCTACTGGTCGAGACCATTCGGCTCGCAGCGTTGTCCGAAGGGGTCGAAAACCCTGGCCCATTCGACTTCAGCGATGATCCGCATATGTTGCTCGATCAGTTGTCAGCGCTTGCTCCACTGACGGCATTCGACCGCCAGCGCGTGCTCGAATCGCCCACGACGACCGAACAAATCGACCGGTTGAGCGAGGCCCTTACCGATAAGTGCGTTTTGTTACGCGCTCAGCTCGGCGAGACGTAGGACAAAACCTGTAGGTTGATCGGACAACGTGCGGAACCCCTGAACGCAAGAATTGATTGAAGGACTGTTGTGGCCGACGCCCCCAAGACGCCAGCGGAGAATGCTCAAGAGGTCTTTGACCTTGTGAAGGCTTATGCGATCCAGGAGACGGCAACGCCGCTCGCTGGGCTCGGCCGGTACCTGAAGTTCGGACTTCCCGGGGCGATCTCGCTCGGCATTGGCTTCTTCTTCTTGGCGCTCGCTGCATTGCGCGGTCTCCAAGAGATCGAGGTCTTCAATGGTGGTGCAGATGGTCGCGGGTGGGGAGTTATCGCCCCGTACGCAATCGTGTTCACTGTGGCGGTTGCAATCGTGGCGTTCTTGGCGTCACGTATCACGAAGGGACTCAGCTCATGAGCAAGCGAAGCGACAAGAAGAAGGCAAAGGACGCGGCGGTTAGCACCGAGCAGGCGCCGATCTCCAAGGATGACCTCGAAGCCAAGTTTCGCCAGATCAAGACCGAGGTCGACGAGGTCACCGGGTCTGCCAAGAACAAGGCTGTTCCGGCCGCAGCGGCCGGTGGTCTTCTGCTCATCTTGTTGATGTTCTTGCTCGGGAAGCGCGTCGGCAAGAAGAAGTCTGCCGTCGTACAGATTCGCCGGATCTGACGCGTTCGGTCTGCGATGTTCTTTTTTCTGAAGAAGGCCTATATCCAGCGCACGCTAAAGCGAAACGCGCTTCGGAAGGGCCTGCTCGGCGGATCGCCGTTGTGGCGTGCCGTGTGGGCGGGCCAACTCCTCCTGAAGGGGTGGGGCAAAATCTCCAAGGGTGGCGAGGCCCCGATCACCTTCGACGAGTCGATTGGTGAAGGTGAGGCTTGGGCGATTGTTCACGAACCCGAACAGTCGCGGAAAGGTCGTGGTGAGGGCCGCACGCTGCTGATCGGTCCGAAGCGAACCGCTCCGCGAGCCAATGTCATGACCGGCACTGCGCTAGGAACCATTGGCAAACGAATTTTGGAAGCGCCGTCAGCGGAGCGGATCAACGAGATTCTCGGGGCCAACGTCGTTGAGGAACCGCCGCCATCTCGGAGTCAACGTCGCGCGGCCCGCAAGGCCGATCGGGCTCGAGCAAAGAGCGACCAACGCACCGAGAAGCGGGACGTCAAGACGGCGCAGGCTGCCGCGAAGACGGCGCAGGCCGATGCGAAGGCTGCCGCGAAGACGGCCAAGTCCGACGCGAAAGCTGCCGCCAAATCCGACGCCAAGGCGGCAAAGGCGGACGCGAAGAGCGCAGCGAAGACAGCGAAGGCTGCTGCCAAGACGGCGCAGGCCGACGCGAAGACGGCCAAGTCCGACGCGAAAGCTGCAGCGAAGACGGCCAAGTCCGACGCGAAAGCTGCCGCAAAGTCGGCGAAGTCTGACGCGAAAGCGCAGGACGAGGTCGATTCATAATGCGGGTCCGCCTTCGCAACCCGGACCGCGAGCTCGATCTCGACGGACCGCTAACCACCAACTCGCTCGTCGAGCAGCTTGAGCTCAATCGAGAATCCGTCCTTGTGATCGTGAACGGCACCTTGCTCGCCGGCAACGCCGAGCTCTCCGACGAGGACGATATTGAGATCCGCTCCGTCATCTCTGGCGGCTAAGTCGTGACCGCTCCCGAACGCACGCTCAAGTGCAAGGTCTGCAAGGGGCCGACCGTTATCCAGCTGCGCCAGCACAACGCTGCGTTTTGTGCGGAGCACTTCGTCACGTTCTGCCGAAATCAAGTTGAGCGCACCATCCACAAGTTCCGGATGTTTCCCAAAGACGCACGCGTACTCGTTGCGGTCTCCGGAGGCAAAGACTCGCTCGCACTCTGGGACATCCTCCACGACCTTGGATATGAGGTCGACGGACTCGTGATTGGCTTGGGCATCGGCGACTACTCAGCGGAAAGCACAAACTTTGCCCGCCGCTTTGCGACCGAACGAGGGTTACGTCTCCAGGAGTACGACCTCAGCGCCGAGCATGGCTTCACCGTTCCGGGAGCCGCCGAGTCCACCAACCGCGTGCCCTGCTCTGCGTGTGGCTTGAGCAAGCGCCATATTTTTGACTCGGTGGCGAGCAACGGCGGCTACGACGTGGTGGTCACCGGTCATAATCTCGACGACGAAGCCGCCGTCCTGTTCGGCAACGTTGCGCGTTGGCAAGCCGACTACCTCGCCCGTCAGCACCCCGTGCTACCCGCAGCGAACGGTTTTCCGCGAAAGGCCAAGCCGTTGATTCGCCTCAGCGAACGTGAAATGGCGGCGTACTGCGTCCTGCGAAACATCGATTATGTCGTCGACGAATGCCCAATGGCTGTGGGAAACAAGCACCTCGAGTACAAAGACCTGCTCAACCAAATGGAGGTTGCGTCTCCGGGTTCGAAGCATGCGTTCTACTTCGGATTTCTTGACCGAGCATCCGAGCTCTTTGCGAACGCTCCCGCTCGCGACGACGGGAACTCGCCCGAGAGCGATACTGCACTGTCTCCGTGTTCGGTGTGCGGCAGCCCATCGAGCAACGACGTTTGTGCGTTCTGCAAGCTCGTCTCTCACGCCGTGCCGGTCGAGCTCGGCAAGAGGCCGCCAACAGCAGCGGTGGAAAAGGGCGAACGCCCCGACATGATCGACACATGACCGGAATTCTCGCCGAGGGCGAAATCATTCAGTTCGTCGACATCAAAGACCGCCGCTACTCGGTGACCCTTGAGGCAGGCAAGGAGTTCCACTCTCATGCGGGCCTGATCAGGCACGACGATGTCATTGGAAAGCCTGAGGGTCGATATCTCAAGTCGACGCGTGGCGGCAGCTATCTCGTGATCCGCCCGACATTGGCCGAGCTGATTCTGAAGATGCCCCGAGGAGCACAGGTCATCTATCCGAAGGACCTCGGTCCAATTCTCATGATGGCCGACATCTATCCGGGAGCCCGAGTCTTCGAGAGCGGAGTTGGTTCCGGTGCACTATCGATGACCATGCTGCGCGCTGGCGCGCACATCACGGGCTACGAGCTGCGCGAGGACTTTGCGCAACGTGCGCAGAAGAACGTGGCCGAGATCCTCGGCGAAGCAGCCCTTGAGCGCTACGACATCCAGCTCCGGAGCGCATACGACGGCATCGACGAGACCGGTTTCGACCGTGTCGTCCTCGATTTGCCCGAACCGTGGCAGGTCATCCCTCACGCAGCAAAGGCGTTGCGTACCGGGGGAGTGTTC
Source organism: uncultured Acidimicrobiales bacterium (assembly GCA_938002955.1). GTDB lineage: Bacteria > Actinomycetota > Acidimicrobiia > Acidimicrobiales > SHLQ01 > SHLQ01. The sequence continues at coordinate 12,115 of CALLAA010000043.1, read as the reverse complement.
GTTGCCTACACACCGAGTGTGATGCAGGTGAGCAAGGTTCGAGAATCACTGAAGCACAATGGTTTCGGCATGGCGGAGACGACCGAGTTCCTGCAACGTGGTTGGCACGTCGAAGGACAAGCGGTGCGCCCGGACCACCGGATGGTTGGACATACCGGCTTTCTGACGAGCGCACGTTTGCTCGAGCCTGTCGCAAACGCGAAGGCGCCTCTGGATGCAGCCCCGACATTGGACACTGCGAGCTCCGAGGAGGAGTAAGCAATCGGCAGGCGTATCGGCTGTTGACTAGCGTGAGCGGATGCACTCCACCGAGGACTTCATCGAGGCCGGGCTCTTCGACCCGATCGAGGACGAAGGCACCGGTCGCCTCGAACTGCTCGGCTGGTTGACCGACAAAGGATTCTCGCTCGAGGCCATGGTCGACGCGTTAGCAGCGGACGGTCTTGGTTCGATAGCCGGCGATAGACGATTGGTGCCTGGTGAACGGCTGACACGGGCGCAGGCCATCGACGTGGCTGATGTGGACGCCGATCGGTTCGACCGGTGGGCGATGGCCTTTGGATTCGTGCCGGTCGTTGGCTCACCGGCGGGTGAGATTGGGTACACCAGAGAAGAAGCGAGGAGCATCGGGTTGGTCGGCGCGATGTCGTCGATGTTCTCCGACGACGAAGCCACGAGCTATCTCCGGGTTGTGGGCGGTTCGCTGAGTCGTATTGCCGACGCCGCGGTGTCGCTGTTTCTGTCGGATGTCGAATCCCCGATGTTGCTCGATGGCTCGAGCGAACTCGACCTTGCGATCAACGTGCACGACGCCGTTGGCTTACTCGACGGCTTCGCTCAGCAACTCGACCCGATACTTCGACGTCAGGTTCTTCAAGCGATCGAACGGTCGCGTCGCACCACGATCGAGCGACATGAGCGGTTCCGGTATCGCTACGCGGTGGGCTTTGTCGACCTCGTCGGGTTCACGGCGATCTCCGCTGGCATGGACGCCCAAGCGCTCTCGCGCTTCCTCCGTGACTTCGAAGGACGTGCCTACGACGTCGTGACCGGCGCTGGGGCGCGCGTGGTGAAGTTGATCGGCGATGAGGTCATGTTCGTCGCCGACGACCCGGGAGCAGCATGCGCTGCGGCAAGCGAGCTCATGTCGGGCTTTGGGGCCGAAGACGAACGGGTGCTGCCGCGCGGCGGTCTCGCCTACGGCGATGTCCTCGTCCGAGGGGGCGACTACTACGGCTCTGTCGTGAACCTGGCGTCGCGACTTGCCGACGAGGCGGTGCCACAAGAACTGCTCGTCACCGAGGCGTTGGCAGAGGCGTCGACGACGTGTGAGTTCGAGCCTGCAGGTCGTCGGATGGTCAAGGGATTCGACGAACCCGTGGCGGTTCGCAGCCTTACACCTCGATAAAGATGCATTCTCCAGGGCACTCTTCGGCGGATTCGATCACGCCGTCTTCTTTACCGCTCGCAACGGTGGCTACGGCCTGCACGCCGCCTGGGTCAGACATGATGTTGCTGCCCTCTTTGACGTAGGCAAGGCCATCGTCGAGAAGCGCAAAAACATCGGGGGCAATCTCGACACAGATGCCGTCGCCGGTACACAGATCCTGATCGATCCAAACCTTCATCGAATTCCCTTTCGGTCCGATCACCTGATCGGCTACTGAGTCTGTCGGACAGGGTGTCCAGAGCTAAAGCGATTTTCGCGGCAGCCGGTGTTCAGCGGGCTGCGAATATCGCTAAGTGTAGCGACCTCCATCGCCGACGGATTCATGAGACGCTGTTTGCATCGTGATGGCTACATCCCACATTTCGGCCAAATTTTGCAACTGGTCGGTTGGTTCACCGGAGACCACTGGGTGTACGACTAGGTTCTGGTCGAGGAGGGCAACACCGTGAGCGATGAATCCGCAAGGCAATACGAACAAGACCTCGCCGCAGCACAACGACAGATCGATGTGCTCACCGAGGAAGTCGACGCGCTGCGCAATCGGCTCGATGAGTCGCCGCGCCGGGTTCGAGCGCTCGAAGAGCGTCTGCTCGAGACGAAGGGTCAGCTCGCTCAGGCCGTTGCTCGCAACGAGAAGCTGACGTACACCTTGCGCGAAGCACGCGACAGCATTGCGACCCTTCGCGAAGAGGTCGACAAGTTGACCCAGGCCCCGGCCAGCTACGGCACGTTCCTCGGGCTGAACGACGACGACGGTACTGCCGATGTCTTTGCCGGCGGCCGAAAGGTACGCGTTGCGGTCAACCCAAACCTCGATGAGCTTCTCGTAGCTGGACAAGAGGTCGTGCTCAACGACAGCCTCAACATCGTCAAGGCCCGCGGCGTCGAGACCACCGGCGAAATGGCGAGCGTACGCGAACTGCTCGGCGATGACCGGGCCATGATCACGGGTCGAGCCGACGACGAGCGTGTGGTCGAGATCTGTGAGGCACTTCGTGGCAAGCGTCTCAAAGCTGGCGACTCGGTTCTGGTCGACCCTCGGTCGAACATGATCCTCGAGAAGCTGCCGAGGCCAGGAGTCGAAGACCTTGTGCTCGAGGAAGTCCCCGATGTTTCATACGAAGACATCGGCGGCCTCGACGAGCAGATCGAACAAATCACCGACGCGATCGAATTGCCGTTCGTCCACGCCGAACTCTTCACCGAGTTTGCGTTGCCTTCGCCGAAGGGAATCTTGCTTTATGGCCCGCCTGGTTGTGGCAAGACACTGATCGCGAAGGCCGTCGCGAACTCGCTCGCGAAGCGGGTTGCGGAGGTAACCGGCGATGAGACCGCGAAGTCGTTCTTCATCAATATCAAGGGTCCCGAGCTGCTGAACAAGTACGTGGGAGAGACCGAACGCCAGATCCGGCTGGTCTTCCAGCGGGCTCGCGAAAAGGCCGAAGACGGTTGGCCGGTCATCGTGTTTTTCGACGAGATGGAGTCGCTCTTCCGCACCAGGGGATCGGGCATCAGCTCCGACATCGAATCGACGATCGTGCCACAACTTCTCGCGGAGATCGACGGGGTCGAGACCCTCCGCAACGTTGTGGTCATCGGCGCGTCGAACCGCGAGGACCTTATCGACCCGGCCATCTTGCGTCCCGGCCGCCTCGACGTGAAGATTCGCATCGAGCGTCCCGACGAGCTTTCGGCCGCAGCGATCTTCAATCAATACCTCACACCGGAGCTGCCGATCGATCAAACGCTCATCGACACCACCGGTGGAGGCGATCGCAATAAGGCGGTTGCCGCCATGGTGGATGCCGCTGTTGGCGAGATGTACCGCACCGATGAGCAGAACGAATTCCTCGAAGTCACGTACCAGAACGGTGACAAAGAGGTCATGTATTTCAAGGACTTTGCCTCCGGTGCAATGATCGAAAACATCGTCCGCCGCGCCAAGCAGCTCGCGATCAAGCGTGTGATTAATGGAGGGGCGCGCGGCATACGGTCCGAGGACCTGGTCGCTGCAACCAAACGCGAGTTCCGCGAACACGAAGACCTTCCCAACACCACCAACCCCGACGACTGGGCGAAAATCTCTGGCAAGAAGGGGGAGCGGATCGTCTACATCCGTACGCTCGTCGGTAACGCCGCAGAGTCCTCAACCGGAGGCCGTGAAGTGCAACGCGTTGGAACTGGACAGTACTTGTAAATGGTCGTACCGAAGACCCTCGGGGTCGAGACCGAGTACGGCATCGTGCTCCGGGGAACCGATGAGCCCAATCCCATCTCGGCGTCCTCGCTGCTCATCAACTCCTACCTGATGGTTCGAGAACCTCGCAGTCAGCCCCGAGTCTCGTGGGACTTTGAGGACGAGTCGCCTGCACGCGACGCACGCGGCGAGACACCGTTGCACGCACTTGCGCCCGAGATCGAGACCCATCTGGTCAACGCAGTCCTGACCAACGGGGCCCGGTACTACGTCGATCACGCTCACCCCGAATACTCCACGCCCGAATGCGCCGATGCACGCTCCGTGCTCATCCATGACCGGGCAGGCGAACAGATTCTGATCGAGTCGATGGACGCAGCAAAGTCGATGCTCGCCGATGGCCAAGAAATCGTCGTCTACAAGAACAACAGCGACGGCAAGGGCAACTCCTACGGCTGCCACGAGAACTATCTCATGGACCGGTCGACACCGTTCGGACAGATCGTCCAGCACGCGATCTCTCATTTCGTCACACGCCAGATCTACATCGGTGCGGGCAAGGTGGGAACCGAACTGCCAGGCATGAACCGCGACGAGGTGACCTTTCAGCTCACCCAACGCGCAGACTTCTTCGAAGAGCAGGTCGGGCTTGAGACGACGCTCAAGCGCCCGATTATCAACACTCGCGATGAGCCCCACGCAGATGCACGAAAGTACCGGCGACTCCACGTGATCGCCGGCGACGCGAATATGAGCGAGGTTTCGACCTACCTCAAGGTCGGCGTCACCGCCATCGTCCTCGGCATGATCGAACACGATGCCATCAGCAAAACGTTCACCTTCGCCGACCCGGTGCGCGCCATGCAACAGGTCAGCCACGATCTCACGCTGAAGCAGCCACTCGATCTCGACGACGGCACCCGGATCCGGGCGATCGATGTTCAACAGTCGCTCTTCGACGACGCCCAACGGTTCATCGATGAGCACGGCACCGACAGTGTCGGAGGCCCGGTAGCCCTCGACGTCATGGAACGCTGGGGCCGCACGCTCGAACTGCTCCGTTCGGACCCAATGGAACTTGCCGACACGCTCGACTGGGTGGCCAAGTATCGCCTGCTCGAGGCGTACCGCGAGCGCCATGGACTTTCCTGGAGCGATGCCCGCCTGGCAGCGATGGACATCCAGTACCACGACATGCGGCCGGGCCGCTCGCTCGCACGCAAGCTCGGGCTGCAGACGATCGTCACCGACGAGGAAGTCTTCGCTGCTCGCACCGATCCTCCCGAGGACACCCGGGCCTATTTCCGTGGAGAATGCCTGCGAAAGTGGGGCGACCACATCGTTGCCGCAAACTGGGATTCGCTCGTTTTCGACGTCGGCGTGGACCCGCTTCGTCGTATTCCGATGATGGAGCCGACACGGGGTACACGACAGCACGTCGGTACGGTGTTAGAAGAGTGCAACACTCCTTTGGAATTGCTCGAGCGTTTGAACGGTTGAGCAGCACGAGTACAAAACAGGACTGAACGTTAGGAACCTGATGGCTGAACGCGAACAAAAGAAGCGCTCCGGACAATCGCAAGAAACCGATGCGGTCGAAGAACTCCCGGCGACCTCGGAATCGGGCGAGAAGCTCAAGGCAGACATGGACGACCTCCTCGATGAGATCGACGAGGTGCTAGAGACCAACGCTGAGGACTTTGTAAAGAGCTACATCCAAAAGGGCGGCCAGTGACGCTTCCATCATTTGACGCGGCGTCGGACCCCGGCTCAGACTTCGCCCGACTCGTACGTCAACAGGGAACGGAGCCATTCCCTCCGGCAGAGGGAATCTCGGCAAACGAGATCACCCATGGCACCACCTGTGTGGCCGTTCGCTACTCCGACGGCGTGGTCATGGCCGGCGATCGCCGAGCAACCGCCGGCAACCTCATCTCGCATCGCTCGATCGAGAAGGTGTTCGCGGCCGATCGCCATAGCGCTGTCGCTATCGCCGGTGCCGCAGGCCCAGCTGTCGAGATGGTGCGCTTGTTCCAGCTCCAGCTCGAGCACTACGAAAAGGTCGAAGGGTCGCCGCTCAGCCTCGAAGGCAAAGCAAACCAACTCGGCCAAATGCTTCGCTCGAACCTTCCCGCAGCGATGTCCGGGTTGGCCGTCGTCCCGATCTTTGCGGGCTACGACCTTGGCCGCCAAACGGGTCGTCTGTTCGAGTACGACATCACTGGTGGCCGTTACGAGGAAGCTGACTACGCAGCGACAGGATCGGGCTCGCTCCATGCCGAGACCGTCATCAAGGTCGGATACCGACGAGACATGACCGCCGACGAAGCAATCGAGCTGCTCGCCGAGTCGCTCTTCCAAGCCGCTGACGCCGATTCTGCGACTGGCGGAGCGGACACGCTTCGAGGGATCTACCCAATCATGGCAACGATGAGCAACGACGGCTTCGAGCGGGTAGCCGACGATGTTGTCGGCGCCAAGTTCGCCGAGATCGCCGATCGCTTCGCCGCAAACCACCGCTCTGAGGATGTGTAACCATGACGACTCCGTTTTACGTCGCTCCAGAACAGATGATGAAGGACCGCGCCGATTACGCCCGCAAGGGCATCGCACGCGGTCGAAGCTTGATCGCCATGTCCTATGAGAACGGCGTGTTTATCTGCGCCGAGAACCCCTCGTCGACGTTGCACAAAGTGTCCGAGATCTACGACCGGATCGGCTTCGCCGGGGTGGGCAAGTACAACGAGTTCGATCAGCTGCGGATCGCCGGTATTCGCCACGCCGACCTCAAGGGTTTCACGTATAGCCGCGAAGACGTCGAGGCGCGCAGCTTGGCGAACAACTACGCCCAGATGCTCGGCCAGACCTTCACCCATGAGATGAAGCCGATGGAGGTCGAGATCCTCGTGGCCGAAATCACCGATACACCAGGCGAAGAGCAGCTGTTCCACATCCTCTACGACGGCACCGTCATGGATGAGACCGACTACGTCGTGCTCGGGGGAGACTCCGACGCGATCAGCGAGCGCGTCGCAGCGACCTTTAGCCAGTCCATGAGCGCATCTGCCGCCCTCGAGGTTGCACGTAACGCGCTCGCCGGCGACGACCGGACGCTCGCCGATGCGGACCTCGAAGTCGCAATGCTCGACCGCACGCGAGGCCGCCGTACCTTCACCCGCATCGCCGACGGAGAACTGCAGAATCTCTAGCGGAGATGGTGACGGGTGTCATCGTGATTCGAACGGCCTGACTTCCTAACGTCTCGCGCCATTTTGTCGATGGTGTGTACATGACGGAAAACATCTCGGCGCCGACCACCGGTGGGGACTCTCTCGCCACTGCGGTAGCGACTGCACGCTCGTTGCTCGGCTACTCGATCGAGGGAGCTGCCGAGACGATGGGAATCCCCGTCTCTATTCTGCGCGACGCCGAGAACGGCGACATCGAGATCAACGCTGAACTGCGTGAGCTCTTCGAGTCGACGTACGGAATCAAGCTCGAGAACCTCGTGCGACCGGCTAGCGAACACCGCCCTCGTACCCCGATCGCCTATGACGCATCGCAAGGCATTCTTCGCGTTGGAACGCTCGGTGTCCGGTTCCGTCTCGGCATCGACGACAACGACGTTCTGCTACGCGGCTTCAGCTCTGCTGTACGTCGCCAGCGCCAACTTCCACCGAGTGTTCCGCTCCAGCTGCGTAAGGCCGATATGCCGGTGCTCGCCGGTCTTCTCGATCTCACCGATCCTGAACTCGACGAGCGGGCTCAGTTCTGGTTCGGGCAAACGCCACAGACCGCACAGAGCTTCGGAGCCATTCTCCGACTCTCGCGAGCACCTGAAGCTGCCTGACCGAGCGTCCATTGCACCGCTGGTGCTAGTACGGTGACCGTATGAAGCGGCGCATCTTCGGACTCGAAAACGAATACGGAGTTACGTGCACGCTCGAGGGGCAACGCCGACTGTCGCCAGATGAGGTGGCCCGTTACCTGTTTCGACGCGTGGTTTCATGGGGTCGCAGCAGCAACGTCTTCCTCGCGAACGGTGCTCGGCTGTACCTCGATGTTGGGTCTCACCCCGAGTACGCAACGCCTGAATGCGACAATGTGTACGACGTCATCGTGCACGACAAAGCGGGGGAGCGGATCCTCGAACAACTCCTGATCGGTGCCGAACAGCGCCTGGTCGAAGAGGGTATTCGGGGCGACATCTATCTCTTCAAGAACAACACCGACTCGGCAGGAAACTCCTACGGCTGCCACGAGAATTACTTGACGAGCCGGCGAGATGACATCGGCTCGTATTCCGAGGTGCTCATCCCGTTCCTCGTCAGCCGTCAGATTTACGCCGGAGCAGGCAAGGTCCTCCAGACCGCCCGAGGCGCCATGTACTGCGTGAGCCAACGCGCCGAGCACATCTGGGAAGGCGTCTCGAGTGCCACCACGAGATCGCGTCCGATCATCAACACCAGGGACGAACCGCACGCCGATGCCGAGCGCTATCGGCGTTTACATGTGATCGTTGGCGACTCAAACATGAGCGAGTACACCTCGTTCCTCAAGGTCGGCGCTGCATCGCTGATGCTGCGAATGCTCGAAGAACCCAACGTGGTCCTCCGGGACATGACGCTCGAAAACCCGATACGTGCCATCCGCGAGATCAGCCACGATCCAACCTGCACCCGACGGGTACGGCTCGCCAATGGCCGCGAGGCTTCTGCGCTCGAGATTCAGAGCGAATACCTCGAGCGTGCACTTCGGTTCGCAGAATTCCACGAACTCGACCCACTCGAAAAGCAAGCGCTGCAGATGTGGGAACACTGTCTGACAACAATTGCCGACGACCCGCTCAAGCTCGACCGCGAGGTCGACTGGGTGATCAAGTACAAGCTGCTCGAGGCCTACCGCGAACGTCACGACCTGTCGCTCGCCGACCCGCGGGTTGCGCTCGTCGATCTGCAGTACCACGACATTCACCGTCAGCGCAGCCTCTTTTATCGGATGCAGCGCAAGGGGCTCGTCGAGCGGATCTGCGACGACCACGACATCGCAACCGCTGTGGAGACGCCGCCGCAGACGACCAGAGCCCGTCTGCGCGGCGAGTTCATCCGCAAGGCCAAGGAACGCCGACGCGACTTCACGGTCGATTGGGTCCACCTCAAGCTCAACGATCAAGCCCAGCGAACCGTCTTGTGCAAGGACCCGTTCCGTAGCCACGATGAGCGCGTCGACAAGCTCATCGCGTCGTTGTAGCCAATCTCTGTTGGCGAGGAGGCCGCGGGCTTGCGAAGGCCGTAGGCTGTTGCTGTGTCGAAGCTGGAACGTCTACTGAAGCTCCTGGCCGTGTTGCTCGATACGGCTATTCCGCTTTCAGCCGGTGACCTCCGTCAGCGCATCGGCGGCTATCCCGATGTGGATGCCACATTCCGTCGCACCTTCGAACGTGACAAGGACGACCTGCGATCGATGGGCGTCACGATTCGTGTCGCCTCTGTACCGGGCACCGAACCGCCGATCGATGGATACATCGTTGATCAAGACGAATACGCGGGCCAGGACCCCGGCCTAACGCCTGAGGAGCTCGCAGCCTTGCACCTCGCCGCAGCCCTGGTTCGCGCTGATGAACTCGGTGACGACGCCTTCTGGAAGCTCGGTGGAACCGGCGAAATCGACACGGAACCAAGCGGTTCAATGGGTGCGATCTCAAGTACCGAAGAGGCTGGCGTGCTACACAGCGCTATTGCCGAGCGACGAGTTGCGAGCTTTACCTATCTCGGCGTCGAGCGGGCCCTTGAGCCGGCGCGCATGAGCTTCACGCGAGGGCAGTGGTACGTATCGGGCCACGACCGGACCCGAGGCGCAGAGCGAGTGTTTCGCGTCGACCGGATTAACGGCGCAATCACCCTGGGCGAGCCCAACGCCTATGAACGCCAGCCCGCCCGAGGGCCTGAGGTTGTTCGCACGTGGGAACTCGGTGACGAAGACCCGGTGACTGCTCGGGTCAAGATCGATGCCGAGGTGGCCCTGTGGGCTCGGGTTCATCTGCGGGCTGACGAGATCGAGCATCTCGACGATGGTTCGGTCGTTGTTCGTGCGCTCGTGTCGAATACCGACGCGTTTCGCGACTGGGTCCTGACGTTCCTCGACAACGCAGAAGTCCTCGAACCTCCACACCTGCGCACGATGATCACCGACTGGCTGCGAGAAACCGTGGAGAGCGCATGAAGATCTCGGCGAAAGACCGCATGGCTCGACTCATCGCGGCCATTCCCTGGATTGTTGCCCAGGACGGCGCATCGATCGACGAGATCGCCGAACGTTTCGACTATCCACGCGACCTCCTTCTGGGCGACCTACAAGACGTCGTGTTCTACGTGGGGGTACCCCCATATACGCCCGACACATTGATCGAGGTCACGATCGATGACGACATGGTGTGGATCAGCTACGCCGACTGGTTCGCTCGTCCAATGCGTCTGTCCGGAGCCGAGATCCTGTCGCTGCTCGCAGCTGGGGAGACCGCGCTTGCCTTCGACAATCAGGACGAAGCCGGAGCACTCGCACGGGGCCTCACCAAGCTTCGCCTCGCAACTGGGAGCGACGCCGACACCGTCGACGTCCAGCTTGGAAACGCAGCGGTCTCTGCACTGCCCACGCTGCGATCCGCATCGACCGACCAGGTCTGCGTCGATATCTCGTACTACTCATTCGCTCGTGACGAGCACACCGAGCGCCGCATCGAGCCGAGCCGATTCTTCGTCGACGGCGGGCATTGGTATGTCGGGGGCTACTGTCACCTCGCACGCGACGAACGAGTCTTTCGCGTCGATCGCATCGAAACGGCGGACCCGACGACCGAACCGTTCTCGCGTCCGGCAGCCACCGCTGAGGAAACCTTCGCGATGGCGAACGCTCCCCGCGTCACGATCGAGCTACCGATCGCTCGCGAGCGTGTACTCGATGGACTCCCATTCGACAGTCGTAGCGACGGCGAAGGTTCCGTGACGGTGACGCTGCCGGTCTCCTCGGCTCGTTGGCTCGAGCAACTCCTTCTTCGCCTCGGTCCTGGAGCCCGCATCGTCGACGCTCCGGCCAGCACGGAGCAGTTGGGCGCTCTCGACCTCACCGGCGCCGCGCAGCGCATTCTTGAGCGTTATGGAGCCTGAGGACATCCCCATCGACGCCATCGCAGGACAACCGCATCTCGATGGGGCGACGCGTGCCAGCGTCGCTGATAGCTCCGAAGCCGAGACTCCGCCGAACGAATCCGGTAGCGATTCGCTGCGTTCCCTGGTCGAGTGGGTTGCGGTCATCGTCGTTGCGTTCGCCGCGGCCCTGCTCATCAAGGCGTTCGTCTTCCAGGCGTTCGAAATCCCGACTGGGTCGATGGAGACAACCGTCAATATCGGCGACCGTATTTTGGTGAACAAGTTGAGCTATCGAATCGGCGACGTCGAGCGAGGAGACCTGGTCGTCTTTGAGAAACTCGAAGGCAGCATTGGGGACACCGACGATCTCATCAAACGTGTGATCGCCCTCCCTGGCGAGACCATCGAGGTTCGCGAAGACGGCAGAATCTGGATCTGGGGGCCGGGGGAGAGCGCCGAGGACGCCGAACGGCTTGAGGAGCCGTACCTCGATCCGCAGAATGCGATCCTGCAGGCACCACGACCAAACGACTCGCCGACCAGTGATATCTGGGATGAGAACTGCGTCAACGCGCAGACTCCGGGGCGCTGCACCCTCGACAATGCGAGCTATTTCATGATGGGCGACAACCGATTCGGTTCGTCCGATTCTCGATTCTTTGGACCGGTACCGGAGGACAACCTGGTAGGGCAGGCGTTCGCTCGGATTTGGCCGCTCACCGATCTGGGCGGCCTCTAGAGGGGGTACCGCTGTTGACCGTCGCGGTTGAGTACCATGAGCCTCCGTGACTTCTCCACCGAACCCGACGCCCTCGCCGTCTGAGAACGAGTCGAGCGCCGACGACCCCGAGTGGATTAAGGGTGTCGTCGCAAAGGCCTTGTTGCAGGCCACCGCTGGCGATCCAGAAGTCTCCGGTAACTCGATTGGTGAGCCGATCGAGCCAACGCCCGCAGTACGTGCAACGGCGTCCTGGCCGACGATGTCGACCTCGATTCCAGAGATGACTCCTCTGGCAGATTTACCCGAGCCGGTGCAGCTCAATACCGCAGCTGTGTCCAGGCCCGCTGTCACTCCGGCCACCCCGCCGGCAACACAGCTTCCCGACCCCAAGCCGCTCGTCATCTCCCCGGCTGTCCAAAATCGCACCGCCCTGTCGGCTCCTGCACCTACGGTCAGCGCTCCTGCACCTACCGCTAGTGCTCCAGCGGTACCGTCACCGGCGCTCTCGCCAGCGTCGACAACGCCTATAGACACTCCAACACCAACAGTGCCCGAACCCGCTCAGATGCCCTCGCAGGCGTCCGTCGGGGCGCCGCCGACGG
>CALLAA010000042.1 GCA_938002955.1 uncultured Acidimicrobiales bacterium | reverse complement strand
GACTGCGTCGAGATTGGCGGCGATATCGTCGCGAATCGCCGTGTGTGGGCAGCAGCCGGTCTCGACGGCGACGATCCGGTCCGCCGGAAGCACGCCAGCGTCGAGCAGTGCCTGGGCGTCCTCGGAGGTGAAGATGTCGTTCGTTACCACGACGAGCGAGAGCTCGGCTCGAAGCAACCCGCACAACGCTCCGACAAGGGTTGTCTTGCCGCTTCCGACCGGACCACCGATGCCGACCCGAAGGGTCCGTCGCGTCTTTGCACCCTCGAGCTCGGGGTGTCGATGCGTGTGTTGTGTGGTGCCGAGCAGTGCGTTCTGGTACTCGACGGGAATGTCATGCGGGGGCATATCGCTCCTTGACGGGCGGGTGATGAACAAGTGAATCGAGGGTCATGCGACGAACATCCGGGAGTCCCACTTCTGATGGTGTTCGGCGAGGATGTCGGTCAAGGCCCCACCGAGGCCAGGTAGTTCCGCTGCACCTCCCGCGGATGCGGCCACGGCTTCGGCCACGATCGCATCGATGGCCGTGCACGCTCGTGCTTGGACGGCCGCAACCGTGAGCGGGTCGAGGCCGAGTAGGCGGATCGCCGAGGACGTCACCGCAGCAGCCAAGTGGTGTAGCGCAATGAGGGCCGCGTCGTGCGCAACGCCGCCAGCCGCCGCGACAACAGCACCGAGCGCGATTGGTTGATGGGGACCTCCTGGGATGGCCGCGGCTGCGCCGATTGCGTCGTGGTCCCAGGATGCTCGGCCAGCTCGGATGAGTTGGCGTCCAAACCGTCGACTTGCCGTTGCGAGCGCCGGAGACAACGTGCGCGCCTGATATTCGTGATCGACCGAACAAAGCCAGGTGGTGTTGAACACACCGAGACCACATACATGTGCAGCGAACGCGGCGTCGGTCAGTCCAGTGGTGGCGAGTCGGCCAGCGAGGTAGCGCTCGAGTGTCGCATCGCTGCTGATGTCACCGACAGCTACCGCAGCTTCGACACCTGCTGAGTACGTATGACCACCCGCTGGAAAACGACCATCGAGGATCATGGCAATGGCCGCGGTCATCGTTGTTCTCGCACGTCAGTAGAGGAAATACCGTTGCGCCATCGGCAACGACTCGGCTGGCTGCTCGGTGACGAGATCACCATTAATGCGGACAGCGAACGTGTCGGGATGAATCTCGATATTCGGTGTGGCGGTGTTGTTGGTCATGTCCGCTTTGCTCACACGTCGAGTGTTGGCCACAGGCGACAGTGTTCGCCGAATATTGAGACGGTCGGGCAGGCCATCGTCCAAGGCAGCTTCCGATACCCATGACATTGAGAGACCGGGAGCCACACCGGGGGAAGCGCCGAACATCGGGCGCGGAAGCTGCGGCTGTGGGGTCGGGATCGAGGCGTTGGCGTCGCCCATCTGAGCCCACGCGATCATGCCTCCCTTGATCACCACATGTGGTCGGACACCGAAGAACGCCGGCTCGTAGAGCACGAGGTCGGCGAGCTTACCGACCTCGACCGAGCCCACGTCGCGGTCGAGCCCGTGGGCGACCGCCGGACACATCGTGTACTTGGCGACGTAGCGCTGGGCGCGAGCGTTGTCGGCCGTCGTGTCACCATCGAGCGAACCCCGGCGAACCTTCATCGCGTGTGCGGTTTGCCAGGTTCGGAGGACGACCTCGCCAATGCGACCCATTGCCTGGGAGTCCGAGCCGATCATCGAGATTGCGCCCATGTCGTGAAGGATGTCTTCTGCGGCGATGGTCGCCGGGCGAATCCGGCTCTCGGCGAACGCAAGGTCCTCGGGCACCGCACTGTTGAGGTGGTGACAAACCATCAACATGTCAAGGTGTTCGGCGACGGTGTTGACCGTGTGCGGCCGCGTTGGGTTGGTCGACGATGGCAAGACGTTCGCATGGGCCGCGACGGTCATGATGTCGGGGGCGTGTCCGCCGCCAGCACCTTCGGTGTGAAAGGTATGGATCGACCGACCGGCGATTGCGGCCAGAGTGCTTTCGACGTAGCCGGCTTCGTTGAGCGTGTCGGTGTGAATCGCGACCTGCACACCGGATGCGTCGGCCACGGTGAGGCACGCATCGATGGCGGCGGGCGTTGTGCCCCAGTCTTCGTGCAGCTTGAACCCACCAGCTCCCGACCGAAGTTGCTCCCACATCGCTTCGTGGCTGACGGTGTTGCCCTTGCCAAGAAGGACAACGTTGACCGGCCAGTGATCGAGCGCTTCGAGCATCCGCTCGAGGTACCAGGCGCCAGCGACGGTCGTTGCCTTGGTTCCCTCTGCTGGCCCGGTGCCGCCACCGAGAATCGTGGTGATGCCAGCTCCCAATGCTTCATCGAGCAGCTGTGGACAGATGAGATGGACGTGACAGTCGATCGCTCCAGCGGTCAGGATCCGGCCGTTGCCCGCCAGAACCTCGGTCGATGGGCCGATGACCAATGCCGGGTCGACCCCGTCCATGGTGTCTGGGTTGCCCGCTTTGCCGATGCCAACAATTCGCCCGTCGAGCACTCCGACGTCAGCTTTGATGACACCCCAGTGATCGAGGATGACGGCGCCGGTTATGACGAGATCGGGTGAACCCTGCGCGCGGGTGCGTGTGGACTGGCCCATCGACTCGCGAATGACCTTGCCTCCACCAAAGACGGCTTCGTCGCCACCAGCGCAACGGTCTTCGGTGACTTCGATGAAGAGGTCGGTGTCGGCGAGACGAATGCGATCGCCGGTGGTCGGCCCATAAAGCGCCCGGTACTGCGAGCGAGGAATCGAGGTCATGACGCGCCTCCTTCGAGCGGACCCGCGACACCGCCTCGAAGACCCGGGACTACCCGATCTCCGACAAACGGCACGAGGTCGATATCGGCGGCGATACCCGGCTCGAACCGAACAGCGGTTCCTGCGGCGATATCGAGACGTTGCCCGTACGCTGCCTCCCGATCGAATATCAGTGCGGCGTTGGACTCTGCGAAGTGATAGTGCGAGCCAACCTGAATGGGTCGATCGCCGCCGTTCTCGACCCGAAGCGTGGTCACCGTCCGACCAGCGTTGATTTCGATGACGTCATCGGGGCCGACTATCTCGCCAGGGATCATGCCGTCTCTCCATGGGGCCTGTCCCCAAGAGGTCCGCTACCGATTGGATTGTGCAACGTGACGAGTTTGGTGCCGTCGGGGAACGTCGCTTCGATCTGCACGTCGTGGATCATCTCCGGAACACCTTCCATGACGTCGGCA
This sequence comes from uncultured Acidimicrobiales bacterium, assembly GCA_938002955.1. Taxonomy (GTDB): domain Bacteria; phylum Actinomycetota; class Acidimicrobiia; order Acidimicrobiales; family SHLQ01; genus SHLQ01. The sequence goes on along the minus strand of CALLAA010000042.1, from coordinate 28,262 downwards.
CGAGTCAAGACGTGGCGGCCGGCATCCATGACGTCGACGACGGTACGACCGTCCCGAGCGGCTTCGAGAACCCAATCGGTCAAGATGGCAACGGCCTCAGGGTGATTGAGCGCAAGGCCACGAGCCTGCCGGGCTCGGGCAACATCAGCGGCGACATGGATGAGCAGACGCTCCTGCTCGTGAGGGCTGAGATGCATTGCCTGACAATAGCTCCGGTCACAAAGCTGTGTTCCGGTGTTCATCTGCTCGTTACACGCGCGGTTTCCCTCCACCCAAAACCAGTGAACAGTTAGGGACTGTCCCTAACTGTTCATGAATGTGAAGGTTTAGCTGCTGGCGTCGTGGAACTGGCCAGCGGTGGGATTGCGATACACCTCGGTGTAGTCGGGCGCCAATGTCTCGTTGCCGAGGATGAGGTCGGCTGCCCGTTCGGCGATCATCATCGTGGGGGCGTAGATGTTGCCGTTGCTGACCGCCGGCATAACCGAAGCGTCGACGACGTAGAGGCCTTCGGTTCCGTGGACGCCCATGGTGTTGGGGTCGACGACCGCCATCGGGTCTGACTTTGGTCCCATCTTCGCAGTGCAGCTCGGGTGGAGGGCTGTCTCGGCATCCTTGCGGATCCAGTCGAGGATCTGCTCGTCGGTTTCTACCTCAGGACCCGGTGAGATTTCGCCACCGTTGTATGGGGCGAAGGCTGGCTGGGCCATGATGTGACGGGTCGTGCGGACGGCCTCGACCCATTCTTTGCGGTCGTTCTCGGTCGACAAGTAGTTGAAGATGACCGCGGGGTGCTGCTTGGGGTCGGTGCTCTTGATCTTCACCGAGCCGCGAACGTCGGAGTACATGGGACCGACGTGCACCTGATAGCCGTCGCCGCCCTCGGGCGATGAGCCGTCGTAGCGGATCGCGATCGGCAGGAAGTGATACATGAGGTTCGGGTACTCGACCTGGTCATTGCTACGAACGAACGCTCCAGCTTCGAAGTGGTTGGTTGCCGCTGGGCCACGGCGAGCCAACCACTGCATGCCAATGAACGGCATGCGCCACGTCGCGTTGTACTTCTGCATCGACACGGGCTTTGTGCAGCTGTGTTGGATGTAGACCTCAAGATGGTCCTGCATGTTCTCACCTACGCCGGGCAGATCGCTAACGACATCGATGCCGAGACCATTGAGGTGTTCCCAATCGCCGACACCGCTCAGCTGAAGCAGCTGCGGTGAATTGAATGCACCGCCGCACGAGATGACGTTCTTGGCACGAACCGTGTGGGTCTTCTTGCCACGTCGGTATTCGACGCCGACCGCTCGGTTGCCCTCGAAGACGATCTTGTTCGCCGTTGCCAAGGTGAGCAGCGTGAGGTTCGGTCGCTCGAGAACGGGGTGGAGGTAGGCACGCGCTGCGCTGAGGCGTCGCCCGCGTACGACGTTCTTATCGAAGACGGCGAAGCCCTCTTGGCGAAACCCATTGACGTCGGTCGTGGCTGGGAAGCCCGCTTGGGGACCTGCTTCGAGCCACGCGTCGAAGAGCGGGTTGCGGGCTGGCCCGGTTTCGAGCTGGAGCGGCCCATCTTCACCTCGATATTGATCGCCGCCCTGGAGACGATTCTCCATGCGCTTGAAGTAGGGAAGGCAGTGCGCATAGTCCCAGTTCTCGAGACCTTCGGTTGCTCCCCACTTGTCGTAGTCCATCGGGTTGCCGCGCTGGAAGATCATGCCGTTGATGCTGCTCGAGCCGCCGAGCACCTTGCCCCGGGCGTGGTAGATCTTGCGACCGTTCATGTGTGGCTCTGGTTCGGTTTCGTACTTCCAGTCGTAGAAGCGAGACCCGATCGGGTACGTGAGCGCGGCTGGCATATGGATGAAAACGTCGAACTTCCAGTCTCGTCGGCCAGCTTCGAGCACGAGCACCTTGTTGTTCGGATCGGCGCTGAGGCGGTTGGCCATCGCGCAACCCGCACTCCCGCCGCCAACAATCACATAATCCCAGTCCGTGCTGTTGTCGAGACTTCCGCTCGACATCCGCGGAAGTCGACGTGGTCGCTTCACTTCGCTCCGCTCTCCGACCGCACCTTTCGCGAAGGAGGCGAGGTCTTTCACCTTCGCCGAGACCTTGCTGATTCCACTCATCTGCTCACCTTTACAAAAACCGTCTGGCGAGTACAGTAAACCAGATGCGCTCGGGATGCCACCAATCGACCACGGATGCCGACCGGAAGTGTTGGCGATGAAGCAGCGCTCCAAGAGCGAGAAGACCCAGGCGGCGTTGCTCGATGCTGCAGCCGATGTCGTTCGCGATGACGGCGTCGCTAACCTCACACTCGACCGCGTCGCCGAAGCTGCGGGAGTGAGCAAGGGTGGGCTGCTCTACCACTACCCCACCAAGCAGGCGCTCGTTGCGGCCATGCTCGAACGAACCCTCACTCGAGCCGACGACCAGCTCAACGAGCTCGCAGAAACGAACGGCCGCACGACCGCCAGCTTCGCGCACGCATACCTCGACTATGTCCGTTCGGGTCAGCCCGACGAGCTCGACTCGGCCACTGGGATCTTCGCCTCCGCGGCGCTCGACGACGGCGACCTCACACCGGCCCGAACCATGTTCACCAACTGGCAGAACCGCTTGCTGGCCGACGACGGCATCGACCCGACGGTCGCCCTGCTCGCCCGAGTGGTCGGCGACGGTCTCTGGCTCATCGACCTCTTCGGCCTCGCCCCGCCGACGGCGAAGCAACGCGGCGAGCTGATCGATCTGGTCGAAACAGCGTTGGACGAGGCGAACTAGTTCACCAGCGCGGCATAGAGCCAATCGTTAACCCGATCTGGGTTGTTGTCGACCCAGGCTCGAGCGATCTCCCAGGATGCCTCGATCTTCTCGTCCCAATCCTCAAGTTCGCGAGCCTCAAGCTCAGCGAACATCTCGGACACCTCGGTGGCGTTCAACTCGATGGCTTCGAGCATCGCCCTCGCGGACGGATTCTGCTCAAGCCATGCGGTATTCGCTGCGGCCGTGATGTCGGAACCGGTCCATCCGAGCTGACAGCCATCGGGCCCTTGCGTGCAAGATGCGGGTGGCACATTGGTGAATCCGGGACTCCCGTCATCATTGAGGAGCGATGGATCGGGACTTCCCGGATAAAACCGATTCTCTGCGCCGCGCAGTGCCGCCTCGTTCGTCACCGAGAGCCACATTGTCTTGGTCCCTACTTCCGCTCGAGCGAACTGACTCGTCGGTGTCCAGACATAGGCAACCGCTGGTTCGCCCCGTTCGACCCGGGCCAGGAAATCCTCGAACGTGCCCGCATAGGGCGCGGGGTTGAGCGTGGTCTTCACACCTGAAAGCTGCTCGAGCGAGGTCCACTCGTTGAAGTAGATGAACGAATTAATGATGTCATCACACGTCCACTCCTCGGGGCAACCGTAAATCTCGCCCAGCCCGTCGTCATCGAGATCCAGTACGACTGCAAGGTTTGGATCGTCATTGATCTGGCCAAGGTGGGTGATGTCGTATTCGTCGGCCCACGACTTCGTGATCAGAAAGCCCTGCACACCCCCATCTGGCTGATGGGGTGATTCGATCACGGTAACCAAGTCACCAACGGGGCCGAGCGGCCCTCCGCCTTCAATCCACCCCGTATGGTTTGGCCAAACGTCGAGGGTCAGATCTGCCTCCCCAAGCGCTAGGCGCCCATAGAGATAGTCCGGTGTGACGCCGCTACGAGATTCGAACTCGTCGACCTCGTATCCCGCCAGTTCGAGAAGCACCATGACAACCGAACTCGACACCAACGCCGAATCCCAGTTCGGGCGAATGACTCGGACCCCACCCTGCGGCTCCGAAGGCGCTCGGGTTGTTGTCGCGATCGTGGTTGGTGGAACCGTGGACCTAGGTGCAGTGGTCGTGGAGGAGCCAAGGTCGGCACTGTCGGCCGAGGACGTACACGCGACGGTCACAAGAGCTATCGCCACCATGAGAACAACCGCCGACCTGCGCACAGTTCAAGAGTGGCACAGCCGATGGACGTTCCATCCGCGCGGCTACGTAACTATTCGGCGTCTTCGAGTGCGTCTTGGGCGTCCTTCAGGGCATCCTCGGCGGCCTTGAGGGCGTCATCGGCGTCATCGAACACATCGTCGAGGAGGTCGTCGAGATCCTTGGTGATGTCATGGAGGTCGCGGTCTTTGAACAGATCGCCAAAGTATTCGATATCGAAGTCTTCGCCGTCAAAGAACTCGCTGAGGCCCGGGGCTATGAGACCCTCAAACCCTGGTGGGTCACAGTCGGGAATCTCGATCGTTGCCGAATCACCAGAGCGTTCGAAGGTCGGTTGCATGCACTCGGAGAACTCCTTCATTTGCTGGCGGAACTCATCCATCACTTCCTGATCGACGCCCGGGAATTTCAAGTCGTCGAAGAACTCGTCGAGGTCTTCGGGAAGGCCATCGCCATCGAAGTCGAATCGGAAATCGTCGTCGAACTCAAACTCACCATCGAGCTCGAATTCGCCATCGAAGAGGTTCATCGAGTTCTCGCTGTACCCGGTCACAAGGTCGAGGACCTCGTCGATTTCGTTGGTCGGACCGGTCACCGAGATGAACGTCTCACCGTCCAAGAAGGCTGATGCCGTCGTCTGGTCGCCTTCGTTGCTGCGCCAAACGGTCACGTCATCGATCGTCTGGGTCGAGTCCGCCGCGGCTTCAGCAGCGTTCGCCCGTTCTGCGGCGTCACCACCAGTGATGACCTCGACCGAGATCGACATCTCGCTCGACTTCACCGTCAAAGTGAAGTTGTCTTCGTCCATTCCGGCAAGAGGTCCAAGGTCAGCATCGCTGGATGAGTCTTCGGGAACCGAGGTGCTCGTGGACGAGGTGGATGAGGTTGAGGTGGATGTCGAACTGGTCTCAGCTGGTTGCAGCGCAACCACGCCCTCGCTCACGGAAGCACTATCGACATCGTCAGCTGCGAAAGTCACGACGTCGGGCTCGTCACTACCGATGAACGACGCGCCAACGGGCAGGCCAACGACGAGAGCAAGTGCGACAAGACCTCCGCCAATCGTCCGACGCTTCTTGGTCCGACGGCGACCGACTTCAGCGGTCAGGTCGTGAAGCGAGGGAGGTGCTGGCACCGGCCGGAAGGCGGCACGTTGGCCGGCGGATTCGAGGAGATCAGGAGATGGCATGGAAGAGACGTCTTTCTGAGGAGTAGCTCGGCCCGAGCTGATCGGCGAGTGTCTGATGCGCACGGCGCAACGTGGTGGCGACGGTGCCGCGCTTGACACCAAGAGCCGTTGCAATCGCTGGCTCGGTCAGGTCGGCGACGTAGCGAAGCACCACGACGGACCGGGTCCGATCGGGCAGCTGCGCAACCGCGTTCCACAGGTGATGGTCTGGTTCCACTGGCGCTGCGACACCGGGCGTCCAATCGAGCGCAGGGGCCGTCGACCGGTCCTTCGCACTCCGACGGAACCGTTTGCGCGCGTCGTTCAGCGCAACCTTGTACAACCAACCGCCGGGGCTATCCATGCGTGAAACGCGGTCCCACTTCGCAAGTGCCCGAACGAACGCTTCAGACGCGGCGTCGACCGAAACCTGTTGATCACCGGTGAGCAACGTCAGCGCGTTGACCACTCGGGGATATTCAGTTCGATACCACGTGTCGAAGTCGATCATCGGGGGTACAAGCCTCCTCGTCTCCAAAACGTAGACAACGAACAACAAGAATTTTCCGCAGCCCGACCCGGCGGAGTGCACGGTGTCGACAGCCGAACGCCCGAGTAGTCGCTATTCGTCGTGTTCGACGGTGGACACCACAACGGTTGGTAGAACCGAGACACCTGCCTCGCGTGCAAAATTCTCGCAGAGCGAGGTCCACATGTCGGCCTGCACCCACCGCCCAATCCGAAGCGCCTTGTGCAGTACCCAAAAGGCCGGGTCACCCGCTGTCGCCGTGGACCGAACCTGAAACACCGATGCCTCCACATCGATCGAGAACTCGATCCATCCCGCTTCGAGGTGTCCCGAACGAGTGGCGAGAAGGCAGCGGCAGGAGTCGACCACCAGAACTTCGACAGGCCCGTTCCATGGTCCGCCGATCTGCACCGTGACCCGCGAGCCTTCGAGCAGTGCGTTAGGCGTGAAATACGCATACGGCCGGCGAAGGAACCGATTCGGGCCCTGCACGAAACTGGCGAACAGGTCGGCGAGATTTCCGGTCGCATCGGCGAGATCGATGCGATACACACGCGTCACCGGAGCTCCGTAGCCATCGTCGATCAGCTGTCTCGTCGGTACATGTTCGAGGGCCAACCGCGGAGCTGACCGCTCGGTTACCCAGGACGATTCGTCCCACCACCGCCCAGACATACGGCGACGGAAGAGTTCGAGCGGCGCAGAGACGCCCGCACGAACCTGGGCAACAACGTCGAGAGCCATATAGTCACGGTATGTCGGTCCACTTTCAAACGACTACCACGATCAACGCTCCGAGCGAGCTGGTCTTCGACCTCTCCCTCAGCGTCGACTTCCACATGGAGTCGCTCTCACACACCGGCGAGCAAGCAATCGCGGGCGTCACGGTTGGAACGATGGGACTTGGCGACACCGTCACGTGGCGGGCACGCCACTTCGGGATCTGGTGGAAGATGACCTCCAAGATCACCCAGTTCGACCGACCAAACTCCTTCGTCGACGAGCAGGACCGGGGCCCATTTACGCGCTTTCGCCATCGGCACACCTTCGAGGAGCGCACCGAAGCGATCACAACCATGATCGACGACATCTGGTTCGACGCTCCGCTCGGCCCGCTTGGCGACCTCGTCGAAGCAGCGGTGCTGGGGCGATACCTGCAAGCGCTCATCGAGAAGCGAAACGTCGAGCTCAAGCACAGCGCAGAAGCGCTCCACGCCGCTGGCAATCCGAGCTGACCCGAGCGGCGACGCTGCGCTGAATCGTCGCCGCGGTACCGTTGCGCAATGCCCCAGAATTCTACGTACCGCCACGTCGACGATGACGTGCCTACCGACAAACACATGGCAGGCAGTCGGCTGGCGGCCACACTCGGCGTCTTGGCCCTCGCCGTGCTCGTGCTCGTGGTGCTGTACTTCAGTCTCTCAACCCGAGGCTTCGCCGCTGTTGGCGACGCTGCCGATGGCGCTCGCGTCGTTGTGCGTGGCGTCGAAGACACACTCGATACCGACCTCGTGAGCCGAAGCGACGTCCCCTGGGAGCGAGACGAGGTTGCGCACCTGATTGGCTGGGGAAGCGTGATGGTCGTCGTCGGCCTTCTCTTCCGTAGTCGTCGAAGCTTGGGAGACCTGGCGGTCGGTGTCTTTGGAGCGTCTATAGCGATCGAATTGATGCAGAAGTTGTTCACCTCGACTCGGCGCCTCGAAGCCGAAGACATCAGTGCGAACTCGCTCGGGGTGATGCTCGGTCTGATATTCCTCGTCGCCCTCGAACGGCTTATGCCGCCGAAGCGGACAGCCGCGTAGCTGCCTTCACACGAGCATCAGGCCACGGGAAGCAGAACGGATACGTGCGGTCTGTCCCCATTGCAGGTTCAGATGGTCGGCCTCTATGCCGTCGCCAAACGCAACGAGCCGGTCGCTTTCGCATCTGATGACGAGCTCGCCCGAGGTGAGGCGACCTGCGGTGAGCGTCGTACCCGTCCACGGCGATGGCCAGGCCTCGCGCACGAACCAGGCCAAATCGCTCGAGGTCGTGTCTGGCAGGCTCCAGTTGAGTGAGCGTTCGCGGTACACCGAGCTACACCAACCAGTCGCTCCTGTCCCGGTGCCGATGAGCACCCCCGACGAACTCTGTCGTTCGTCAGCGCCGTCAACGACGAGCTCGTATTTGGCCGATTGGTGAGCGGGATGGCCGACATACACCTCGTTGAGTGCTCGCAGCGTCTGCCCATCGTCGGTCGCGATCTCGACCATGGCGCGATGCTCAGCGACAGCTGTGCCAGCCGCGATCGCGACAAGGATCGACCGGACCGCCTGTGCGTGGTGTCGAACGAGAACACCAGGGTTCCGACGAGGGTCGGGGTTAACGCCAACGACCGGCTGACCGTCGAGGTATTTGGCAACGTTTGCAACAAGTCCGTCTTGGCCCACGGCGATGATCACATCTTCGGGACCGAAGACGAACCGGCTCAGGTCGTCCCTGGTCAGGCTGGCGCGCCGCCAATCGACCGGAATCGATGACGACACCTCCTGGACAGCCTGTTGCTGGAGCGCGTGTCGCTCGTCGATTACCGACATCTCCTGGCTGCGTTGTTTGAGAAAGAAGGCCACCTGCTGGCGTGACCCGTGCCGGCCGAGCATCTCGTCGTACTCGGTCGGACGGGTCACGATCAGGGCCCGTGGTGAGACCGACACTGGTTACTTCCCAACCTTGGGTGGCGGAGGTGTTTGTGCTTCGGATTCGCCTGTGGCCTCTTCGGGCGACATGAACTTCGCGAGGAGCGGTGTGATCATGTCCGGGCTGACCACCAAGGTCCCAACATCGGGCAGGTTGCCAGCGAAGTCCTTCACGGCCAGGGCGAAGAGGACGGCGTCGCCAGCCTCGCGGTAGGCATCCACTTTCTGTTGTTCCGTAGCCGCTTCGGCCGCCCCCAGCTCTCGCATGGCAGTGGCTTTTGCTTCGCCGCGAACAACGACGTTTTGGGCTTCGGCCGTTGCTTTGACCCGACTCGCCTCGGCGACATCGGAGATGCGCTTGTGCTCGTTGGCGCCTTGCTGAATGACGAGCTGTTCTTCTCGCTTGGCGAGCTCGATTCGGTTCTGCAATTCGTTTTCGCTAATGCCTCGCTCCTGTTCCACCGCCATTGCTCGGCGTTCGAACGTGGCCCGATCGGCCTCTTGCTGGAGTTCCTCTCGAACCGGTGTCTGTAGCGCCTTTTCCATTTCTGGTTCGGGGCGGACGGCCACCACTCGGACATCGACGATCTCGATGCCGGTCTCGACGAGACGTGCGTCGCCTCGAAGCCCCTGGCTGATCGCTTCTCGAAGTCGTGGAATGCCGTGTGTCATCACTTCGGTGAGTTCCATCGATGCGAGAACACTCACGCCATGTTGCTGGGCGAGTTCGGTGATGAGGCCGCCGACCTGTTCGAGCGGCGTTGCTGTCCAGTGGCCTCGGCTGTTGTCGATCGTGAAGTCGATGCGTGAGGCTGCGACTTCTGGATCGACGAAGCGGTACGTGACCGAAGCTTGCACCGCGATTTCCTGGAAGTCGCTCGTGCGATCTCGAAAGATCAGCGGAAGCTCTCGTTCGTCGAGCGGCAATTCGCTGATGCTCGAAGTGCGGGGTCGGAACCAGAAGGATTGGCCTGCTCCGTGGTTGACGACCTTGCCGTTGCGCATTCGCCTGACGTAGGTGTTGGACGAGCTCTGAAGATGCTTGACCAGTGGTCGGTGGGTGATTGTTGCCATGTCGTCGTTTCCTTTCGTGAGTGACGAACTATTTATCTTCAGTGTGACGATTAATGGCTTTATCGTCAAGTTGACGATTGTCACGTAGGATGAGGACCATGGCCTTCCCTCCATTCGCCGTCACCGTCGATCTCGTCGTCTTCACGATTCGTGACGACCAGCTGTGCGTGCTGACCATCGAACGCGGCGAGGCGCCATTCGCTGGATGCCAGGCGCTACCGGGTGGCTTCGTGCTGCCCGACGAAGACCTCGCCGCCGCAGCCGCACGCGAACTCGCCGAAGAAACCGGCGTCGGGAAGGATGCCGAAATCGAACGCGTCCACCTCGAACAGCTCGGCACGTACGGCGACCCGACGCGCGACCCGCGCATGCGCACCGTAAGCGTCGCGTATCTCGCATTCGCCGCACAGCTTTCCGAACCAGTCGCCGGAACCGACGCGACTGCCGCCCAGTGGATGCCCGTCGCCACCGCACTCACGACATCGCTTGCGTTCGATCACGGTCAGATCCTCGTGGACGGCCTCGAACGTGCCCGGGCAAAGCTCGAGTACACCACACTCGCGGCGACCTTTTGCCGCGACGAGTTCACAATCGCCGACCTACGCCATGTCTATGAACTGGTGTGGGATGTGACGATCGATCCTCGGAACTTCCACCGGAAGGTCCTCGCGAGCGAGGGGTTTGTTGAGCCGACCGGCGAACACACCAGCCAAGCTCGCGGTCGACCCGCTCAGCTCTTCACGCTGGGTGAGGCAACCCAACTGCACCCACCAATTCGCCGGTAGCCGCTGGGCAATACCGAGGTCTTCGAAAGCTCGGAGCTAGTTCTCAGAATTCTCACAAAGTCCGCCCGCAACATACGGGCATGGCTACATCAACCCCCCTCCTCATCCTGCTCGATCTCGCCGCCCTCTCGGTGCTCGTCTTCGGCCTGTACTTCCGCCGTTATCGCCGCCGGGACATGGTGGTCGCCATCGCCGGCATAAACATCGGTGTTGTCGTGGTTGCGACGGCGCTTTCCTCGACCGACGTGACCGCCGGCCTCGGCCTTGGCTTGTTCGGCGTGCTGTCGATCATCCGACTGCGAAGCTCAGAGCTCTCCCAAGAAGAAGTCGCCTACTACTTCAGCGCCCTGGCACTCGGATTGCTCGCCGGATTCCAGATCGAACCCGGCTGGCTCACCCCAGCGCTCATGGCCACCGTGCTCGTCGTGCTCTACGTCGTCGATCACCCGTCACTCTTTGCCGATCATCGCCACCAGACGCTTCAACTCGGCACCGCCTTCATCGACGAGAGCACGCTCATCACCCACCTCGAACACACGCTGAACGCGCAGATCATGCGAGCCAAGGTGACCAAGGTCGACTTCGTCAACGACACGACCCTCGTCGATGTTCGGTATCGCATGTGCCCGAACCAGCCGGTCATGTCGGCCGGTTCGCAGTCGATGAACAGTCGCACGAACAACGCCATCGCAACGGACGTGTCGTCATGACCAGCATCCACATGGCCGAGCGCACCGAGATCGACTCGTACATCTGGGCGATGGCCCCAATCTCGCTCGACTCGCTCACCTCATCGGCGGGCCTGCTCACGCGGGTCGACCGCAAGTACGTCCTCACCCGTGACGAGCTCGCAGCCCTGCTCCTCAACGTGCTCGGCTCCGTATCGGTCCTCGAGATCGACAGCAAGCGCAGCTTCGGATACGAATCGGTGTACTTCGACACCCCGGGACTGGCGTCCTACAACGGCGCAGTCCGCGGACGGCCCGATCGTTTCAAGGTCCGCACCCGGACCTACCTCGATGCGGGGACCTCGATGCTCGAGGTCAAGACGAAGGGACGTCGCGGGGAGACCATTAAGCAGCGTTGTGAGCATGTTGCTCAAGGCCCATCACGGATCGGCGTCGAAGGTATGCGGTTCATCAATGCCGTCCTCCCGTCGGCGGTCGGCGAATCAGCCGATATCAGTGAGCTCTCCCCCACGATCACGACGAGCTACGACCGCGTCACACTCGTCGGGTCCGACGACGTGAGCAGGATCACGATCGACGCAAACCTGTCCTGCATCGATGCCCGAGGTGCTCGGGTACACCTCGATGGCAAGTACGTCGTCGAAACCAAGTCAGCGGCAGCGCCGTGTGCTGCAGATCGAGCGCTGTGGAGCCTCGGCCGGCGCCCAGAAAAGATCAGCAAATACGGAATCGGCGTCGCTGCGCTCAACCCCGAACTCAGCGCAAACAAATGGCACCGGACCCTCCAGCGCCATGTACATGTCGACACGACGGAGGTCATTTCATGAACGCCCCATCACACACATCACTCTTCAGGACGACGGCGGTTTCGCTCGCCCTTGCGCTGGCAGGTGTCGGATGCGGCGTAGCCGAGGGAGCGACCGAGGCGCTGACGTCCAACGACCCAGCGACCGTGGAAGCAGCAACCGTTCTTGACCAGAGTGCGCTCTGGGACAGCAGCGTCGTCCACGACATCGAGATCAGCTTCGACCAGACCGCCTACGATGAAATGATCGCAACGTTCGAAGCATCGAGCGAGAAGGACTGGATCTCGGCCACCGTGACAATCGACGGCACCACCTTCGAAGACGTTGGCCTTCGCCTCAAGGGAAACTCGTCGCTGTTCTCACTCACCACCGAAACCGCGCAAAACCCCGAACAACTGCCGTGGCTGATACGGCTCGACAAATACGTCGACGACCAGAGCTACGACGGCTGGGTCGATCTTGTCGTCCGTTCGAACTCGACCGAAACGTCGATGAACGAGGCGGTTGCCCTCGACCTGCTCGATGCAGCGGGACTCGCTTCGGAAGCACCGATCAGTACTCGTTTGACGATAAACGAGGGCGAGACGGAGCTGCGCCTCGTCGTACAGAACCCCGACGACTCTTGGCTCGAAGACAACTTCGCCGCTGCAGCGTCCGTCCTATACAAAGCCGAGAGCGATGGTGACTACACCTACCGAGGCGACGATTGGGATGCCTACGACGACATCTTCGACCTCGAAGCGGGCATCGATGACATGGATCCGCTCATTGCATTTCTTGAGTTCATCAACACCGCCGACGACGCCACGTTCCTCGCCGAACTTCCTGAGCAGCTCGATGTCGAGGCCTTCGCCACCTATCTCGCATTCCAGAATCTGATCGGGAACGCCGACGACATCGATGGTCGCGGCAACAACAGCTACCTCCACTACGACTACGAGACCGAACAATTCACCGTCGTGAACTGGGACCTCAACCTGGCATTCAATACCGCGAACGTTGGCGGCGGCGGTGGCGGTGCACGTCCCGACGGTGCAGGCGCCCGGCCCGAGCGAACCGGTGGTCAGGGTCAAGGAAATGGTGGTCCCGGCGGTGCCGGAAACGTGCTGTCCGATCGGTTCTTGTCGGTTCCACAGTTCTCCGAGTTGTACGACGAAGCCGTCGTGACCCTCACCGGCTCGCTGTTCGAGAGTGGCCTTGCCCAAGACGTGGTCGACAGCTGGACCTCGACGCTCACGGACAACGCCAGCGACCTCGTCGACCCAGCGGTCATCGCAGCGAACGCCGAGGCACTCGTGCAAGCGTTCCCGACCACATGAGCAGAATGACGACATGAGCGCCGACGCACCCCTGGTTCTTGTCGTCGACGACGAGGAGAACATCCGCTTCCTCGTCGAGTCAGGTCTATCGCTCGCCGGGATCACGACGATTTCGGCGGGCGATGGTCGGTCCGCGCTCGCCGCCATTGCCGAACACCGCCCCCAACTCGTCGTGCTCGATGTGATGATGCCCGAGCTCGACGGCTTTGATGTGCTTCGGCGGTTGCGGGAGTCCGGGGACAAGACGCCGGTCATTTTCCTCACCGCACGCGATTCGACGGAGGATCGAGTTCGAGGATTGACCAGTGGTGGCGACGACTACGTGGTGAAGCCGTTCGCGATCGCAGAACTGGTCGCCAGGGTTCAGTTGCGCCTTGCGAATCGGACGGGGGCGATCGACACGGTGGTGCACCGATGCGCCGACCTTGAGCTCGATACCGAAGCACACCGCGTAACCCGAGCCGGCTCGGTCATCGACCTGTCGCCGACCGAGTACCGACTACTCGACGTGCTGATCAAGAACACCGGCCGAGTGCTCAGCCGTGCGCAGCTTCTCGAACACGTATGGAACTATGACTTCGACGGTGACTCGTCAGTGGTCGATACGTACATCAGTTACCTCCGGCGAAAGATCGACACGGTCGAACCCAAGTTGATCCACACGATTCGTGGAGTTGGGTTCTGCCTCCGAGCCGACGCATGACACTTCGGACTCGAATACTGTCCGCTTTCGGTTTCGTACTGCTGCTCTTGCTTGCACTCGCGGTGATCGTTGTTCTCGTGCAACGATCTCAGCTGATCGAACAGCTCGATGACCGACTCGAAACGTCGGCACCACTCGAACCCGTCAACCGCCCGGGTGGGCTGCGTCAACCCGCAGGCGGCGCGCCGCTTCGCGCGGTCGACGAACCCATTTCTGACCTCTACCTCGCCGAGGTCTTCGACGATGGAACAGTCGAAGTTCGAGTGCAGGGCCAGCTGCTGACCAATCTGCCAGACATCGACGCGATCGCGCTGCGTCAACCGGTTGAACGGAAGATCTTCACCGCCACATCCAGCGACCGCGAGAGCTTCCGCGTCCTAATGGAACCACGCAATAACTCGTGGCTTGTCGTCGCGGTTCCTACCGCGACCGTCGACGCGTCGGTGCGCCAGCTCGTCGTTTCGTTTCTGATAGCGGCGCTGCTCATTGCCTCGACGCTGGTCCTTGTAGCGTGGTGGATCAACCGTCTCGGACTGCGTCCGATCGTGGCCGTCACCGAAACGGCTCGGGCAATCACCGCAGGCGAGCGCGAGGACCGCGCCCCTCTCGCTGATCCACGAACGGAAGCTGGCGAACTGGCGAGCGCGTTCAACGTCATGCTCGATGATCGCGACAAGACCGAGGACAAACTCCGCCAATTCATCGCCGACGCATCACACGAACTGCGTACTCCCCTGACGTCGATTCGCGGTTACCTCGACCTCTACAGCGAAGGAGGTTTTCGAGAACCAGGACAACTCGACGATGTCGTTCGTCGCATGCAATCGGAGTCATCGCGCATGTCGGGGCTGGTCGATCAACTCCTGCAATTGGCGCGAATGGATGAGGGCGTCGATCTCAACGTCGACACCGTTGACGTCTCCGCAATGCTGCAGGCCGTCGTGTCCGACGCTCACGCTGCCCACCCCGACCGGTCGATCTCGATCGACCACACCCATGGCAATGTGCAGGCGGAACTCGATGCGGACAAAGTCCATCAGCTGGTTGTGGGACTCGTCAACAACGCGCTCGTTCACGCACCCGAAGCCTCGGTCGTCCTCGGCGCGAGTGCAGAAGGCAACGAGCTCCTACTCAGCGTCTCCGACGACGGACCTGGCCTCTCCGATTCTGATGCGGCGCGAGTGTTCGACCGGTTCTACCGGACCGATAGTTCGCGAGCCCGATCGAGTGGAGGCTCCGGCCTCGGCCTGTCCATTGCTCGAGATGTGGCACGTCTTCACGGCGGCGACATCGAGCTAACCACCGCTGTTGGCGAAGGGTGCACATTCCTGCTTCGGCTACCCCGTGGCTGACCAACCACGGTGGAACGCTGCGAGTTTGTCCGGGTTGCGGACGGCGTGGGACGCGGCGACCTTCCCCTCGAACCAGTTGGTGACCATCAACATGTAGGGCTCGCCATTGTTGGTCATGTACATCGCATGCTGACCATTGGCCCGAACCACGTGGGCTTCCATACCCGGTTCCCACCGCTTCGCCAGGTTAAGGAAGAACCGAGCCACTCGGTCCGGCCCAACGATGGGTGCCCGTGCAGCGCGGTGCTTTGGGCCGCCATCGGAGATGTGCACGACGTCGCTCGCAAGGAACGACTTCAACGTCTCCACGTCGCCGTTCAGCGCCGCGCCGAGCATCAATTCGGTGAGCGCTTCGATGTCAGCTGGGTTCGGGTCGAATCGTGGTCGGCCTTCTTCCACATGATCACGAGCGCGCTTTGCGAGTTGTCGCGTTGCGGCCGGGCTTCGCTCGATGATGTCTGCTACCTCGGCGAGCGGGTAAGCGAACACGTCGTGGAGCACGAAGACAGCGCGCTCCAAGGGAGACACCCGTTCGAGGACCGCCATGAATCCGAGCGAGATCGACTCGACCAACAGTGCGTTCTCGTCGGGCCCTGGATCTGGCGACGGCTCGATATCCAGAGGGTCGGAGAGCCACGGACCCACGTATTCCTCGCGTCGACGACTGGACGAGCGCAACCGGTCGATCGCGAGCCGGGTCGCCACAGTCGTCAGCCACGCAGGAAGGTTCGCGATGGAGCCAATGTCAGCCGCCGAGAATCGCAGCCACGTGTCTTGTACGACGTCGTCTGCATCATCGGGGGTGCCGACGATCCGATACGCAAGCGATCGCAGCCGAGAGCGCTCAGCTTCGAAGCGTTCGACCGTCATCGGGACACCGTTGCATCAAGAACGGCCAGCGCTGCGTTCGCCGCAGCTTCGGCACTCGCCAGGGAAGCGTCGGCGAGGTACCCATCAGGCCCAACCCAGTCGCCGGCGAGAAAGACGTTGGCATGGCCTGAGTCGGTAACGGTCGGGCGTCCGGCCATCCCGCCGAGCGACGCGGTCGGCACCGCCGTCACTGGGGTCATTCGATGGAGACGGCGAGACACGATCACATCATCGTCGCGTACGCCGGCGTGCCGGGCGAACGCCATGAGATCTTCCGCGTTGGGCGACTCGCCTTCGGCGAGGTAATGCACGACAGCGGCATGGAAGTGGCCAGCCGGAGCGAGTGTGGCGACGGCGGAGTGATTCGAGAAGTAGAAGGGCGTATCACCTCCGATCACCAGGTTCTCGTCCGGGCGACGACGTAACCCGAGGTCGAGACACGAGGCGTGCGCTGGTGCGCCCACGGCGAACGTCTGTCCCGTCAAGCGTTCGGCGACGGGGGCACCGCCGGCTGCGATGATCACCGCGGGAACGTCGGGCAATGCATCGAGGCCGTCGTCGACTGCGATGTGGACACCAGGGGTCGCCGCGAGCTGATCGATGAGCGATTGCCAGCCGCCGTTGAGATACAGCACGCCTTTGCCGAGGGCGAGTTGCAATTGGCTCACCGCGACATCGGCGCTCATCGCGCCAGGCTGATTCGAGTACGTGCCGAGGCGAACAATGGCGTGCAGCATCTGTGATGACCGCGGGCGATCGACAACACCAGCGATCCAATCGGCGACGGTGACGTTGGCCAGGACGGCCGGATCCAACCGTGGAAGCCGGGCGAGCACGTTCGCAATCTCGACTTTCTCGCGCCCGCCCAATGCACGGGTCTGCAGAAGACTCACAAGTCCCGCTGGCGCAATCTCGACGCGACCATCAAAGACGAGTCGGCCGTTGACCGGCGGTTTACCGCCGGAGACCGTCACGCCGGCCGTTGCGAGAACTCGCTCGGCGTGCCCGCCGCGATACAGCGCATGCGGCCCCTGATTGAACGTAAAGCCATCGCGCTCGGTGCTTCGCGCATCGCCGCCAACGACACCCCGCTTCTCCCTGACGAGGACCGTTCGGCCGGCTCGTGCCAGCAGTGAAGCGGCGGTCAGGCCGGCGAGACCACCGCCGATCACGACGACATCTGGTGATGATGGAATTTTGTGTTCTCCGTTTTCGTTCATGACTACCTGACGAGACGCCGACGGCGAATGTGACATGACGTAAACAATTTCGTGCATAGACAGACGGCACAATGAATGGGTGCCTGAATATGAAGAACGCCCTCGGGCGCTACAGATGGCGGCGCGGGTTGAGAAGGCCGAGCCGCCGCTCCTCGAAGACATCTTTGTTGCCGCAGCGCTCGGTGTCGTGACCTTGCTCGATGACCACCGCACATTGCCCGACGGCGAATGGCACAAACCGGTTACTGCGTGGACGGACGGCCGGATTCGAAAGATCATGCGTCGAGCACGCGCGTCGGCATGGCAGCGAGCTCAGGACGTGCCAGGTCTAACCATTCACCACGGCACCGCCCAAGTGCGCATCTTCGTACCGGGGGTAGTGGACGAAGCACCTCGCGAGCTCAGCAAGCTGCAGATCCAATCAAGCCCCCTCGATTCGCCCGGGCGCATCAGCACGTTGCCCAACGTCGACAACCCAACATTGACGATCCTGCTGAACCCTGGCGTCGAGATGAGTTGGGGCAAGCAATGTGCCCAGGTCGCCCACGCGGCACAACGCTGTTGGGCTCAACTCGATCGCGCCGACCGACTGGACTGGAACGCCGCGTCGAGGCCGGTTCGGGTTCACATGCCAACGCACGATCTGTGGGATCGCCTTCTTCCCGATGCCAGTACCGTTATTCGCGACGGTGGGTTCACCGAGATTGCACCGGGGACCCTCACCGCAGCCGCGTGGCTCGCCCGGTAGCCGCCATGACGAAACCTGCGTCGAAACCCTGTGTCGTCTGTGGCAGGACCATCACTTGGCGCAAGAAGTGGGAGCAGGATTGGAGCGAGGTCAAGTACTGCAGCGCCGCATGTCGACGTCAGAAGCTTCGTCCCGTCGACCACGAACTTGAAGCCGCGATCCAGAAGCTTCTCGAGCAGCGTGCAGTGGGTGCAACGATCTGTCCATCGGAAGCCGCAAAGCTCGTCGCACCTCCCACGGCCGAGAACGACGACGACTGGCGCGCCCTCATGGAACCAGCGCGCCAAGCAGCCCGGCGCCTCGTCGTCGCCGACACGGTGGTCATCACCCAGAAAGGAAAGGTCGTCGATCCATCGACAGCGAAAGGTCCGATCAGGATCCGCCTCCGCTGAGCCGTGCCAGACTGCAGAGATGGTGATGAACGACCCCAAGGACGTACTCAGTCGGTATCTCGATGCAGCGCACGACGCGCTGCTCTGGAAACTTGATGGGCTTACCGAATACGACGTGAGGCGACCGCTCACGTCAACTGGCACCAACCTGCTCGGCGTGATCAAACATCTCGCCTGGGTTGAGTTCGGCTATTTCGGCGAGACGTTCGACCGGCCACATGGCGAAACGTTCCCCGCAAACCACGAGGAGCCGAACGCCGACATGTACGCATCGGCAGAGGAGAGCCGCGACGACATCCTCTCGCTCTTCGGTCGCGCACGAGCACACGCAGCTGAAACGATCGACACCCTCGATCTCGAGGACGAGGGCCATGTTCCGTGGTGGGGAGACGGCGGAAACCCGGTGACGTTGCAACGGATCATGGTGCACATGATTGCCGAGACCAACCGCCATCTCGGCCAGCTCGACATCTTGCGCGAGTCGCTCGACGGTGCGGTCGGGTTGCGCGAAGACAACACGAACATGGGTCCCGGCGACGGCGACTACTGGCTGAACTACTGCGAGCAGCTTGAACAGATTGCGACCGAAGCAAACAACTAAGCAGCGTTCGCGAACTCGCCGTGTGAGCGGTTCTTAGATTTTTCTCAGTAGTCGATCGTCATGGTGGTGCCATGACCTTCTACGAACTATCCCGAACCCGACGTCTCGCGGCGGCAACGTCCATAGCAACCGCACTCCTACTCTCGGCCTGTGGCTCTACGGCGACGAGCGATACCAGCTCCGCCGACACCGGCGATCAGACCGTGGCCTCATTGCCCGAAGTGCCGGTGGACAGCTCGGCAGACGAACCAACGTCCGACACCGCTGAGTCGTTCGACGATTCCCCCGAAGCAGCCGACGAAGACTTGTCGCCCGAAGAGGCCGAGCTGCGGTTCGAGCAGTGTCTTGAAGACGCCGGCATCGACAACCCGTTCGATAGCGCTCAAGGCGAGAGCATCACCGGTGACGCCGATGAAGACGAGAACAGCGTGATGGCGTTCGAGCTTGGCGAGGACGTCGATTTCGAAGCATTCGAGAAGTGCAACGAGATTCTGTCCGATGCGTTCGGCGAATTCACCCCGTCGCCCGAACAAGAGGCGCTGATGAAGGACGCAGAGCTCGAGTTCAACCAGTGCATGACCGACAACGGCTTCGACATCAGTGGCAGCGACGGCGCATTCGAAATATCGGGCGATATCGACTTCGCCGAATTCGACGCAGCAGCGAGCGAGTGTGACTCGGCGTTCGATGCGCTCAACAACGCCTTCGAAGAAGACGGCGACGACTCATGAACGGCAGCCGTCGAAAGATCCGGGTCGGCGCAGGGATATTCGTCCTGGCCGTAAGTGCGCTCCTCGGTGGTGGTTTCCTACTCGGCCCAGCCCTTGGACAAGACACCTCCACCAGTACCGACGACTCAACTACTGAGCCCGCCAGAAGCGCCGCGACCGGGCGCCCCACCGAAATCGTCACACGTGGCGATCTCACCGAAAAGAAGGAGTCCGCCGGGTCCGTCTCCTTCGGCGACTCCTGGGTTGCACCGTTCGAGGCCACCGGCGTCGTGACGAGGAGCCACCCGAAAGGGACCGTCGTCCAGCCGGGAGAGCCACTGATCTGGCTCGCCACACAACCGGTATATCTTGCTGCTGGCGAGGTACCCGTGTTCCGCGAGCTGTTCTACGGGCGAGACGCCGACAAGAAGCTGCAGAGCGGAGATGACGTTCGCCAGCTCCAGGAGTTCCTGCTCGCTCAAGGATTCGACGACGGCGAACGACTGACCGCCGATGGCGAGTTTGGCCCGACGACGCAGCGCGCCGTCAAGGCCTGGCAAAAGGAAAACGGTTTACCGACCACAGGCCGCGTCGATCGCACCCAGCTCGTGTTTCACCCGACAGCCATCCGCATCGACAACGAGCCCATGGTCGGCGCACAGTTCACCGAGCTTCTGGTGAGCAACGTGGAGCAGACCATCACGGCAAGCTTCGACGACCGGTCTCGCTCATTCCTGCCCATCGGCGGAACCGTCGAGCTTGCCGTTGGCGACGAGTCGCTCTCAACGGGAACGATCGACAGCGTCGACTCCGCTGCGCAAGACGACGGGTCTCGCGGGTTCAGCGTGAAGATCACCCCCGATCAGCCCATCGACGCAGAAATCGAACGGGTCACGGTGACCGCTCGAAAGGTGGTCGCCGACAACGCCTTGCTCGTGCCAGCTCGGTCGATTCTCGCTCTGGCTGGAAGCGGCTATGCCGTCGAGGTTCGAACCGAAGCCGGACCAGAACTCCGGCGAATCGAACTGGGCGAGTTCGTGGACGACATGGTCGAGATCACCGGCGACATCACCGAAGGTGACGAGGTCATCGTTCCCGACGACGGCATCGGAGGCGGCGCATGACCGCCACCCACACATCCCCCCAAACCAACCGGACGGCCCCCGATAAGTCCGCGGTCCTCGAACTACGCGACGTCGTTCGTGAGTACCCCGGCATTCCCCCAGTGCGGGCAATCGATGGAGTCTCCCTCCGTATCTCCACCGGCGAGCTCGTCGCCATCGTGGGTCCGTCCGGTTCGGGGAAGTCGACACTGCTCAACTTGATCGGCACGCTCGACCGACCAACGTCGGGCACCGTGCTCGTCGATGACGTCGATACCGGCAAGCTCAATGACAGCGCGCTCGCGGGCCTGCGAGCGGCTCGCCTCGGGTTCGTCTTTCAGCAGTTTCATCTGCTCGCGGGAATGAGCGCGATCGACAACGTCGCCACTGGGCTGTTGTACCGGGGCGAACCTCGTCGACTGCGCCGGGCTCGAAGCATCGAGGCGCTCGAACGCGTCGGGCTCGGCCATCGGCTCGACCATACGCCGAACAAGCTGTCCGGTGGCGAGCGTCAGCGGGTCGCAATAGCTCGAGCGCTCGTCGGGGATCCAGCGATCGTCCTCGCCGACGAACCGACCGGCAACCTCGACTCGACGACCTCCGATGAAATCGTCGAATTGCTGCACGGCCTCCATGACGAAGGTTCGACGATCGTGGTGATCACCCACGACCGGGACTTGGCGAACAAGCTCCCGAGGCGGGTCACCGTTCGCGACGGCCGTCTGGTCGACGACAGTACCGAGGTCGTGCGATGAGAGGCCCGTGGAAATCTCGCCTTCGTCCAGCTGACGTACTCGGAACCGGAACGGTCGGCCTTCGGACCCGACGCGCTCGAGCAGCGTTCACGGCACTCGGCATCGCCATTGGTATTGCATCGATGGTTGCCGTGATGGGGATCTCGAGTTCCAGCAAGGCGGACCTTCTCGCCGAGCTCGACCTTCTCGGCACCAACCTGTTGCAGATTCGACCGGGCCAAAGCGTGTTCGGTGACGAGGCCACCATGTCCGCCGACGCCCCGGCCATGATCCGGCGTATCGGACCGGTCGAATCGGCGTCGTCGATCAGCGCGATCGCAACGACCGTCCAGCGCAACGACGCCCTGTCCTCGAGGAACAAGAACGGTATCGAGATCCTCGCTACCGAAGTCAACCTCACCCAAACGTTGGCCGCGACCGTGGCCTCGGGTCGTGCCCACGACTCAGCGTCGGTGCGACTGCCGACGGTCGTGCTCGGAGCAATCGCTGCGGAACGCCTCGGCATCGAGAACGTCGACGGAGGTCAGCGTGTGATCATCGGCGATCGGTGGTTCGACGTGATCGGCATCTTGAAGCCGCTCCCGCTGAACCCCGACATCGACCGGTCGGCAATGATCGGTCTGGAGGCAGCTCGACAATCGTTCGGGGTTACGGGTCTGCCCTCGACCATCTACATACGTACCGATCCAACCAGCGTCGACGCAGTGCGTGATGTGCTCGCCCGTACCGCGAGCCCCGGCGCACCCAACGAGGTCGATGTCTCCCGCCCATCCGACGCACTCGCTGCACGGGCTGAGGTCGACAAGAACCTCCAGACTCTTCTGCTCGGGCTCGGCGGGGTGGCCCTGCTGGTTGGCGGCGTCGGCATTGCCAACGTGATGGTGATCTCGGTGCTCGAACGGCGGGGCGAGATCGGTGTTCGACGAGCCCTCGGCGCAACGCGTGCTCACATTCGTAACCAGTTCGTCGTGGAGAGCACCTTGCTTTCACTGTTGGGTGGCGTGCTTGGTGTCAGCATCGGATTCGCCGTGACGACCGTGTACGCCAGACGGCAAGGTTGGCTGGTCGACCTTCCACTACAGGGGCTCATCCTCGGTGTGCTCGCCGCTCTTGTGATCGGTGCGGTCGCCGGGTTGTACCCAGCGGTCCGAGCCGCTCGCCTCGACCCCGCCGAAGCTGTTCGGCCAGCGGCGTAGCTATGCGACTTCTTGTTGTTGAAGACGACGATGACATCGCTGCGGCGATCGTCCAGACACTCGAGCTCGACGGGTATGCGGTCGATCGAGCAGCCAACGGTGTCGATGGTCTGTGGATGGCCCAAGAGGGCAGCTATGGCGTCATTGTGCTCGACATCTTGATGCCGCGAATGAATGGCTACAACGTCTGTCGCAAGCTGCGCGACAGCGGCTCGTCGACGCCAGTGCTAATGCTCACCGCCAAGGTCGGCGACATCGACGAGGAAGACGGCCTCGACCTCGGCGCCGACGACTATCTCCGAAAGCCATTCTCTCCCGGCGTGCTGCAAGCGAGGATCCGTGCGCTTCTCCGCCGAAGCGCATCTGCATCGACGAGCGACGTTCTCGAGCGCGGCGGGATATTGCTCGAACCGCGGAGCCGGCGTTGCTCGGTTAGCGGTGCAGAAGTCGCACTCTCGGGGCGTCAAGCGCAGCTGCTCGAAATTCTGCTCCGCACGCGTGAGACGCCCCTATCCAGATTGCAGATTCTCGATGCGGTGTGGGGTCTGGATTTCGACGGCGACCCAAACGTCGTCGACGTCTACCTGGGTTACCTGCGCAACAAGGTCGGAAGCCAACGCATCGAAAATGTGCACGGGCTCGGATACCGGGTGCGCGGATGAGGCCTCGTTCCTTTCGCAGCAGAGTCACCGTCATCGGTGTCGTCACCTTGGCGATCGTGCTCGGATTGGGTTCGTGGGTGACGGTTCGGGCACTCGCGGCTGGCGCGCGCAGCGACATACACGCGCAAAACACCGAGGTCATCGACGTCGTCGTCGACCAGATCGCCTCGGGCACCGCGCCCCAACAAGTCGTTCTGCCGATGGCCCAGGACGGCACCGAGTTCATCATCGTCAATAGCGATGAGCAGCCCGTCAATCTGAGCATCTCGATTATCGGTGAGGGCATGGTGCTGACCGACAGCGAGCTTGCGGAACTCTTGGCCAGCGGCCTTCCCCCCGATGAGGTCGGGCTTCCGGCAACCATGGCGGCCGAGTACGCCACACCCGATTTCTACCCGGGCTCGGCCGGTCCTGCGTTCGACGAATTTCCCGACTTCGCGCTTCCGGTCAGCCTGATCTCACCGGAATCGTTCCTCCGTACCAGCCGCGACGTCGCCACCGCGAGCGGAGACTCGTTCACGGTCATCGCCGCTACCCCGCTCGAGACCGTCACCCGCGGCATCGGTCGTTTGGTACTCGGCCTCTCGATTGTTGTACCGCTGCTCGTCGTGCTCGGTGGTCTCGCCCTGTGGTTCGCGCTCGGTGCTGCGCTCGAACCGGTTCAGCGAATCAGCCTCGAGGCATCCCGCATTGCACCGTCCAACTCGGGTCGCCGACTGCCGGTGCCCGACTCCGGAGACGAGATTGCGAGCATGACCAAGACCCTCAACACCATGCTCGATCGTCTCGACAGCGGGCTCATTCGACAGCAGCAGTTCGTGTCCGATGCATCCCATGAACTTCGGTCCCCGCTGACCTCGGTGAAGGCATCTGCGGAGCTCGCTGCGCTCGACCCGGCCCTCGCTCCAGAAACCGCAGCGTCAATCGACATAGTTCGTCGGGGCACGGCTCGGTTGGAGGCGGTACTCGACGACCTCACCCAACTGGCGACGGGAGCGGACCGCCCGCTGTCGACGACCGACCTCGATGTCCTGATTCTCGATGCCGTCGAAACCTTCGATCCACCGTGCACGGTCAGGATCGATACGGTCGACGTGCAGCCGGTCATTGCCGATGTCCACCCGGTTCGACTATCGAGGGCGATCGGCAATGTTCTCGAGAACGCAGCACGGCATGCGAGGTCGGTCGTCCGCGTCACCACACATATTGTCGACGGTGAGGTCAGCATCATGATCGATGACGATGGCCCGGGTATTGCCAGGGTCGACCGTGAGCGGGTGTTCGAACGTTTCGTACGTCTCGACGAAGCACGCCACCGTTCCGACGGTGGTTCGGGGCTGGGACTCGCCCTGGTGTCAGCGATCATGGCCGAACACGGCGGTTCGGCAACGTGCGCCGCAAGTCCGAGCGGCGGGGCACGTTTCCGGCTGCGACTTCCCCGTTCGCACTAGCGCTCGACTTGTGCGTTAGCGGCCTTGGTGAAGGTACTCATCGATTGCGCGGCGCTCGCTCTCGAGTTCATCGACTCGAGAGGCGACGACATCGCGCGTACTGATGATGCCGACGAGCGCTTTTCCGTTGACCACCGGAAGGTGGCGAATGCGGTTCTCGTTCATCAAGCCCATCATTGCGTCGACCCGATCGCCCCCACTGCAGGTAATGACGTTGGTCGTCATGATGTCGGCTATCGCCCGATAGAGCACGGAGGCGCCCATGCGGTGCAGCTCACGAACGATGTCTCGCTCGGAGAGAATGCCTTCGATCGTCGTTCGGTCTGGCGAGATGACCACCGCGCCAATGCCGCGCTCATGGAGCGTTGCGACCGCGTCGGAGACCTGCGCGTTCTTCGGCAGCGTCGCGACAAGTCGGCCCTTCTTTTTGAGAATGTCCTCTACCAACATGGTTCCCCCGGTTGCCCGAGGTAGCGCGCTCGACTCGGGCGCTGTTGAAACGGGCGAGGCCCGGCTGGTCCTTGCCCAGCGCTATCGACCACTCTCCCAGGCGGTCGCCGCAGGGTCCATCAAACCTGTCGAAATGTGTACCTCAGCCGTTCGTAGTGGTGGCGTATCGTGACCACGGTCTCTCGACTCATAGGTCGACCCTATGGGCTACGAGTCAAGAGCCCACTACCGCTCAAAGGTCAACCCTATGACTATGGGCGTATGGCTTCTTCTCCGTCGGCACTGGCCGTCGATATCGCTCCCCAAAAGCAGGACCACCGAGCCCTCCTTCCCGGAATCGTCGTCGCCATCGCCGGTGCCGTGCTCGCCCACCAACTGGCCACCCTCGCCCCAGTCTCCAGCCTCACCATTGCTGTCTTGGCTGGCATGGTCCTTGGAAACGTGCCCCTCGACATCGAACGATTCCGTCCGGGCCTCGCCTTCTCCGGAAAGCACGTTCTGCGCATCGGCGTCATTGCACTCGGCATGCGGCTTTCGGTCGGGCAGATCGGCGACCTCGGCGTGCCGGTTATCGCCGTCATCGTTGCGACCGTGACCGCGACCTTCTTCGGCACCCAGGCCCTAGGCCGACGCCTCGGGGTCTCCCGTCCTCTCTCGCTCCTCGTCGCCACCGGCTATTCGATCTGCGGAGCATCGGCCATCGCCGCAATGGAAAGCAGCTCCGATGCCGACGAAGAAGAGGTCGCTCTGGCGATTGGTCTGGTGACCTTGGCCGGCACCATCGCCATGTTCGCCATCCCCATCCTCGGCGACGTGTTCGCACTCAGCGACCAGCAGTACGCCGTATGGGCTGGAGCGAGCATCCACGACGTTGCCCAGGTCGTCGCCGCCGGGTCCGCGCGAGGATCGGCGGTGCTCGCCGGTGCTGTTGTTGTGAAACTCACCCGCGTCATGCTCCTCGCTCCGCTGGTCACCGGCGTCAGCATCAGCCGCAGCCGCAACAGCGACGTTGCGGCCGCTGATCGACCATCACCACTTCCCGGATTCGTTGCTGGCTTCTTGATCCTCGTCGCCATTCGAAGCACCGGCTTCGTTCCAAGTCCCGTCATCGACCTCACCGCAACCATCGAGAAGTTCGTCTTTGCGGTAGCGCTTGTCGGACTTGGCGCCGGCGTTCGAATCGACCGGCTCCGCAAGCTCGGCGGCGCACCCCTCGCACTCGGAGCGATCGCTTCAGCGATCGTTGCGACCGTCAGCCTTCTCGCTGTCTGGCTCGCCGTGTAGCTACCCCGCTGGGAGCGTGATTTCGAAACGAGCACCCCCGAGCGGCGAGTCAACAACCTCGATCGTGCCGTTCATTCGAAGCACGGTTTCGTGCACGACAGCCAAACCGAGTCCGGCGCCTCCGGCATCTCGCGTCCGAGCATCATCGAGTCGAATGAACCGCTCGAAGACCCGTATACGATCCTCCGTCGACACACCGTCGCCGTCGTCGTCGACCCAGATGCTCACCGTGTCTCCAACGGTTTGGACACCGACGGCGATCGTCGACCGTCCATGGCGAGCGGCGTTGTCGAGCAGATGAGAGATAACCCGCTGCATGTCATCCTCGTGTCCGATGACCCGACCCGCAGAGACCGCACGCTTGTCGACCGACAACGACCGAGTACGAGCAGCTTCGGCCAAGACGATCTCGTCGACATCGATCGACGTCGTCGCCGTGGTGAGCCTGGCCTCATCACCGCGCGCCAGGCTCAGCAGGTCCTCAACGAGTCCTTCCAAACGCTTGGACTCCCCCAGTACAACAGCCGCAAAGTCGTCGATGGTCGTGCTGTCGGGCGCACGCTTTGCGACCTCGGCCTCACTGCGAAGCACAGCGACCGGGGTCCGCAGCTCGTGCGACGCGTCCGACACAAACTGACGCCGGCGCAGATCGGAGTTCTCGAGACGACTGAGCATCGTGTTCATGGTTCGGGCCAGCACACCAATCTCATCTCGGCTCGCCGGTTCTGGCACCCGCTCCGACAACGTTCCCGACGTGATGTCGCGCACGTGATCGGTGATTGCGCCAACCGGACGAAGCGCCCGCCCAGCGATAAGCCACGTCGCAAATCCCGCCAACACCGTGAGCGCGATCACGACGTTTCGTAGGGTCGCTCGAATGGCCTCCAAGGCGTCGAGCTCATCGGAGACCTCGGCGATGAAGGCAAACCGCACCTGATCGAACTCTCGGGTGTCATATTCGAAGACGAGCTCGTCTGGGTCGGGTTGCTCAAAGAACGCCTCATCAAAATCGAAGACATCGGGGAACAGACCCAGGTCAAAGAGGTCATTGATCGGAAGAAGCGGCGCACCGGCGACCTCGTCGAAGTCGTCGACGAGCCGCTCGCCTGAAGCCGACACCGCGACGAGCGGACCAAACCCAGTCCACACGAAAATCTCACCGTCATCGGAACCGATCGACGCCACGACATCGTCGAAGTCGGGCAGCATCTGCAACGTGGTGCCGGCGAATTCCATCAGTTCGGTTTGCTGATCATCTACCGACAGGACCGCGTCGCCATCGAACTCGACCGCATCGATCGCGGCTTCAGCAATTCCCGACTCGATCAGCGCCTCCTCAGCAAACTCACCCTCCACGAAGAACGGGTCGACGAACGACCCGTCGATGAGGACGAGCTCGTTGAACGAACCAATCTCACCAATCTGTTCGGCCCGTCCGTCGATTGCCGCTTCGCGGACCTGGTTCTCAAGAACACGAACCCCAAACAGGACACCGAGCGCCGAGATCGCGGCGGTCACCACGACGATCACGAGCGTTAGCCGTGTGCGAATCGTCAGCCCGTTCATCGATCGGTTGCAATCTGATAGCCGATACCGCGAACCGTCTTCACCGTTTCAACCCCAAACGGCCGATCGATCTTGCGCCTCACGTAGCCAACGTAGACCTCGACGATGTTCGGGTCACCGTCGAAGTCCATACCCCAGACCGCATCGAGTAGCTCCGACTT
>CALLAA010000041.1 GCA_938002955.1 uncultured Acidimicrobiales bacterium | reverse complement strand
CGGACGATCGTGGACCGGCTCGTCGACGAAGCGACTCGGTCCGGTGAGATCGTGTATGCCGTTCCCGGGTCTCCCAACGTGGCCGAGCACACCGTCGAGCTGTTGCGGTCCGATGACCGCGTGCGCCTCGATGTTCGTCCTGCGATGGGCTTCACCGACCTGTGTTGGAGTGCGCTCGGCATCGATCCAATGGCACAAGCGGTCACGATCGTCGACGCTCACCGGATCACTACCGACGCAGCCGGCCGGCTCGGACCGATGCTCATCACCCAAGTGCACTCAGCCGAGGTCCTCGACGATGTGATTCTCTGTCTCGATGATGTGGCACCACAGACAGCGACGATCCTCAAGGGCCTTGGAACCGTCGACGCCCACGTCGAGACCGTTCCGTGGCAAGAGCTCGCCACCGCACTCGAACCCGATCACCTGACGTCGTTGTGGATACCCGAACTCGCCAAACCAGTAGCTGCGTCCTTCGTTCGATTCGACGAGCTCGTTCGCCGACTGCGCACCGAGTGTCCTTGGGATCGCGAACAGACCCATGGGTCGCTTCGTCCGTTCTTGCTCGAGGAAACCTACGAGGTCCTCGAGGCAATCGATGACGTAACCGCTGGCCGTCCCGACGGCTACGCCGACCTCGAAGAAGAGCTCGGTGATCTCTTGTTCCAGGTCTTCTTCCACTCTCGTCTCGCTGCAGAAGCTGGGTACTTCACCGTTGCCGATGTGGCCCAAGGTATTCACGACAAATTGCATGGGCGCCACCCGCACGTCTTTGGTGACGCTGATGCCGGCGAAACAATCGCCAACTGGGAGGCATCCAAGCAGGTCGAGAAGCAGCGGGAGAGCGTGATGGATGGCATTCCGGCCGTGCTCCCTGCGCTCTTGCACGCGCTCAAGACGCAACGCCGGGCCGCGTCCGTTGGGTTTACTGGGCCGGACCTTGCGTGGGCGCTTCGCGACGTCGCCGACGAACTACGTGAAGTCACCGAAGACCCGAGCGAGCATGAGGTTGGCGATCTGCTGTATGCGGCGGTCCAAGTCGCCCGAATGCTCGATGTAAACCCCGAGTTCGCGCTTCGCGAGGCGTCTCAGCGATTCGTCGACCGATTCCGCGTTGTCGAAACGGGAGCGGCCAGCGACGGGGTGAGCTTGGCCGACGAAACTCACGAGCAACTCCAGCAACGTTGGCAACAGGCCAAATCACAATTGCGGGACCTCGCGTCTGGCGATAGCTAGTTCGCCCCCTATCTGAAACCCGCAGAGGGACATCGGCAAACTACACACCCACTCGGTGTAGTTTTCTTCCTGGCCGTAGTCGCTGAACTGTGGCCATTCGGAGCGACCGCTCGCCGGAGCGGCAACAGAGGAGCAGACGTGTCGACGATCGAGTCGGTAGCAGGAATCGAAGTCATTGACTCTCGGGGTAACCCAACGGTCGAAGTCGTCGTCACAACCGAGACGGGAGCGAGCGGCCGAGCTCTCGTGCCGAGCGGTGCTTCAACCGGACAGTTCGAGGCCGTTGAATTGCGCGATGGCGGCGACCGGTACATGGGCAAAGGTGTCCTCACCGCGGTCGGCTTCGTGAACACCGACCTCGCCGAAGCAGTGACCGGACTCGACGTCACCGGCCAGCGTGCGATCGATGCCGCAATGAACGCAGCCGACGGCACCACCAATAAGGGACGTTGCGGAGCAAACGCCATTCTCGGCGTGTCGCTGGCAGCAGCCCATGCCGCCGCAGCAGAGGTTGGGCTTCCCCTCTACCGCTACATCGGCGGACCGAACGCCCACGTGCTCCCCGTCCCGATGATGAACGTGTTGAACGGCGGCGAGCATGCTGACAACAACATCGACCTCCAAGAGTTCATGCTCATGCCCGTCGGCGCGAGCTCGTTCTCCGAAGGACTGCGCTGGGGCATCGAGACCTACCACACGCTCAAAGCTGTACTGCACGAACGTGGATTGTCCACCGCAATCGGTGATGAAGGCGGCTTTGCCCCGAACCTCGGCTCCAACGAAGAAGCTCTCCAGCTCCTCATGGAAGCCATCGAAAAGGTCGGCCTGCGCCCGGGCGATGACATTGCACTCACGATGGACGTTGCTGCGTCAGAGTTCTTCAAAGACGGCAAGTACGAGCTGGCAGGCGAAGGCCGAAGCCTCACGCCGACCGAGATGGCCGGATACCTGACCGATCTCGCAGAGAAGTACCCAATCGTCTCGATCGAAGACGGCCTCGACGAAGAGGACTGGGACGGGTGGGCCACGCTCACCGAAAAGGTCGGCGACCGCATCCAGCTCGTCGGCGACGACCTGTTCGTCACGAACACGACCCGTTTGCAGCGAGGCATCGACGAGGGCATCGCCAACTCGATCTTGGTAAAAGTCAACCAGATCGGCTCGCTTACCGAGACCCTCGAAGCCGTCGGTCTTGCCACGGCGAACAGTTACACGTCGGTCATGTCGCATCGATCTGGCGAGACCGAAGATGCAACGATTGCTGACCTCGCAGTCGCGTTGAACTGCGGCCAAATCAAGACCGGCGCCCCGGCCCGCTCTGATCGTGTCGCCAAGTACAACCAGCTCATTCGGATCGAAGCCGACCTCGGTGCTGCAGCCGTATACCCCGGACGATCGGCATTGGCCGGACAGTGACCAACCAGCAACGTCGGACTCCACGAGGCGCAACCCGCCAGGCCCCTGGGCCACGGCGTCGTGTAGCGCAATCGCATGACCGCGTGAGCGGCCGTGCACGTGCGGGACGTCCGACGAAGGCGAAGAGTGGCGAGCGGGTTGCCGTCAACCCACGAGCCCCTCGGCGTGATCGAGCGAACGCAGCGCCGCGTCCGATTCTGCGCACGCTGACCAAGTTCACAGCGCGCGCCGTGCTCGGTGTGGTGATCCTCGCGATCTTCGTCTTTGGCGTATTTCCGACCGGTAGCTATGTCGAGCAGCGAAACGAGCTGCAAGACGCTGAAACGGAGCTTTCGGAGTTGCAGGCCGACAACGCGAACCTCGAAGCTCGAATTGCTCGTCTCGAAAGCGACGAGGAAATCGAGCGTGTGGCACGCGAAGAGCACGGCATGGTCTTCCCAACCGATGAGAGCTATCTGGTCTTGCCTCCCGGCGAGTAACGACGCTCCCGGTGATCTAGAGTCAGCGGTGTGAACCCCACAGCTTCTTGGCGGAATGCACCTGGTCGGCGATTCGGCGCGGTTGTCTGTGTTGCACTCGTTGCCGCAGTGATCCCGTTGAGTGGAGCTCGGGCTCAGGGGGTCTCGTGCCAAGGTCAACCCGCCACGATCGTTGGAACGACCGGGGACGACCGGCTCGTCGGAACCGAGGGTGACGACGTCATCGTGGGCCTCGGTGGTGCCGACATCATCATCGGCAGGGGCGGCGCAGACCTCATCTGCTCTGGTTGGGGTCCCGACGTCGTGTCGGGAGGTGACGGCGCAGATCGAATCTTCGCCGGACCAGGCAAAGACGAACTTACCGGCGGTCCCGGCAATGATCACCTCGCCGGTGGGCCCGGACGAGACACGCTCATCGGCAACACGGGTGCTGACACGCTCGTTGGAGGACTTGGTGCCGACTCGCTCATGGGCGGTCTCGGCAACGACATCCTTCGCGGCGGCTTTGGGCCGGACCGTGTCGTCGGCGGCGACGGCGTGGACTCCCTCGACGGGGGCGCTGGCCGAGACACCTGTGCGATCGATGACCCGAACGTTGGATGCGAGCGGGCCACTGCAGCAACGAGGGACGCCGGACTGCCGAGGGCCGAGCGCGTCATCCATATCAGCATCGATGGACTGCGTTCTGACTATGTGACGCAGGGTCGCACCCCGACCCTGTATGAGCTCCAGCGCTCGGGTACGTCAACGCTAAACGCCCGAAACGACCCGGCCAAGAGCAACACGCTGCCGAACCACACATCCCAGCTAACCGGCCGGCCCGTCGAGGGGCCAACGGGTCATGGAGTCGACTTCAACGAGGACAGCGGTCGCACGATTCACGACGAGGCAGGTGAATACGTGGCGTCCGTGTTCGATGTCGCCCACGACTACGGCCTTACGACTGCGATGTACGTCGGCAAAGAGAAGTTCGACCTGCACGAACGGAGCTGGGACGCGAACTTCGGTGCTGTCGACCGAGTGGGCACTGATGACGGTCGGGACAAGGTCGATGTGTATGTTCGCGACAGCCCCGAGCGAAATGCGCAGACCCTGATCACCGATCTCGACCGCACCGACCTCGGCCGATCCAACGCCTACATTTTCTTCCACATTCGGCTGCCGGACTCTGCTGGCCACGCGCACACGTGGGGGAGCACCGAATATCTCGAGGCGGTTCGCGAGTCCGACGACCTCGTGCGCCAGATCAAGGACCACATCGAGTCGAACAGTGCGTGGGCCTCGTCGACAGCGTTGATCATCACGTCCGACCACGGTGGCGCCGAGGGTGAAGACAGCCACTACGACATCGAGAACGAGCAGAACTATCGGATTCCGTTCATCGTCGACGCCCCTGGCGTCAAGCCAGCGAGTGACCTGTACATCCTGAATCCAACGACGCGAAAGGGGCCCGGCTCTTCGCACCCCGGACTCGGCGGTGTCCAGCCGATTCGAGCCCACGAGGCAGGCAACCTTGCGCTTTCGCTGCTCGGACTCCCGTCGATACCTGGTTCGACGTTCAACGCAAACCAGGACCTGCGCCTGAACTGAGTTCTGCTGAACTCCAGAGGCCAAGGTGCCGTCCTCTAGAGTGCCGGGAATGGGTCGAAGTGAATTGTCCTCGGTAGACGTTGTGCTCGAACGCTTTTCTGAGCATGACTACTTCGCTGATCGAGGGCTTGCGACCTCGATCTTCCTCGCCTCAGAGCTGCAGCGACCGTTGCTTCTCGAGGGAGATGCCGGGGTCGGCAAGACCGAGGTGGCCAAGGTCATCGCTGCCATTACGGGAGCCGAGCTGATTCGGTTGCAGTGTTATGAGGGCATCGATGTGTCACAGGCGTTGTACGAATGGAACTACACACGCCAGCTCCTTCATCTGCGGACTGCAGAAGCCA
Source organism: uncultured Acidimicrobiales bacterium (assembly GCA_938002955.1). Taxonomy (GTDB): domain Bacteria; phylum Actinomycetota; class Acidimicrobiia; order Acidimicrobiales; family SHLQ01; genus SHLQ01. Next base: position 6,967 of record CALLAA010000041.1, on the reverse strand, counting down.
CTGGTGAGGCGCAGGGGACGTCGTCGGATTCGCTCGAAGACGAGCTGTTCACGGACCGCTTCCTCATCCGTCGGCCGTTGCTGCAGGCGATCGACCACCGCTGCGACGTTCCTCCTGTACTACTCATCGACGAGGTCGACCGGGCCGACGACGAGTTCGAAGCGTTCTTGCTCGAGGCACTCTCGGATTACTCGGTGACGGTGCCCGAGTTGGGAGTCTTCAGCGCGGAGAATCCGCCGCTCGTCATCATTACCTCGAATCGGACACGCGATGTCCATGACGCGCTCAAGCGCCGGGCGCTGTATCACTGGGTCGAACACCCTGATTTCGAACGCGAAGTCTCCATCATCGAACGCAAGGCCCCGAATGTTCCTGCGCCGCTCGCCCGTCAGGTCGCATCGGCAACCGGCCAGTTTCGCGACATGGGTATGTACAAGCCACCGGGTATCGCCGAGACGCTCGACTGGGCCAACGCACTTCACCTCCTCGCCGAAACCGAACTCACCGAAGCGTCGGTCGACGCAACTCTGGGCACGCTGTTGAAATACCGCGAGGATCAGGAGCGGGCTCGTCGCGCCGGTATCGAGAGCGTCATCGAAATCGCGCTCGGAGCGTAGGTCTTGGCCTCGGACGGGTATCCGCTGCCCATCTCGGGAATCGATGGCGATGCCCCGGTAGCGCAGGCAAAGGAAGGGCGAGTAGACCTTGCCGCGATGCCCGACCTCGAGCGGCTCGCGACCGGATTCGTGCATTGTCTCCGCAGTGGCGGGCTGACGGTTCCGGTCAGCATGTCGCTTCGCTTCACCCAAGCGCTGATGGCGGTCGGTGTTGGCAACGGCGACGATGTGTACTGGGCTGGCCGCGCAACGCTTGTGAGCCGGCCAGAGGACATTGCGATGTACGACGCGATGTTCCTCGCGTTCTTTCACCGGAACGGAACGGGCTTCAAAGTTCGCTTTGAGGACGAGGCGGAGTCAGCGTCGCTCGGAACCGACGATGGCGATGGGGACGGCGACGGGGAGAGTGGCGACGATGACATTCTCGCCTTGCGCTACAGCGCCGCCGAAACACTCGGCGAGAAGGACTTCGCCGAGTTCACGAAGTCCGAAATGTACGAAGCGCAAAAGGTTATGAACAAGATGCGGCTCGAGCCGTCGGTGCGCGATTCACGGCGTCGGGTGCCGACCTCTGGCGGAGACCGCAACGATCTTCGACGCACGGTGCGGGCCGCAATGCGCACCGGCGGCGAGCCGCTTCAGATCAGCCGAACCAGAACCGGTGTCCGAACCCGTCGCCTCGTGCTCCTGCTCGATGTGAGTGGCTCAATGGAGCCCTACGCCCGGGTTCTGATTCGGTTTGCTCACGCCGCCGTTGTTGGTCGGGGCAAGGTAGAGGTCTTTGGTCTCGGTACTCGGCTCACGCGTATGACCCGCCAGCTCGGGAGTCACGACGTCGATGAGGCAGTGCAGAGCGCTGCAGAGGCCGTCGTCGACTGGTCGGGTGGCACGCGGCTCGGCGATGCGATCGCCACATTCAACGACGAATGGGGCGTACGCGGCATGGCTAGGGGAGCGATCGTCGTGATTCTCTCCGACGGTTGGGACCGCGGCGAGCCCGAGAAGATGGCAAGCGAGATGGAGCGTCTCCATCGCGCTGCTCACAAAGTCGTCTGGGTAAATCCGCTGAAGGCGAGCCCGGGGTACGAGCCGATCGCTCGTGGCATGGCTGCGGCGATGCCACACATCGACACGTTTCTCGAAGGCCATTGCCTCGACTCGCTGACCGCACTATCCGATGCGATCGGTGCGTAGTCCCATAACGCAGGGTCTGACCCCATGTTATGGCTGCGTCCGTTGGTGATGTCGATGCGGATGTGGCCTTCCCGGCCAGGTACGCTCGGAGGACGATGAAAGAGCTCCTGAACGACCTCGACCGCTGGCAGCGCCAAGACAAGGCCATCGCTGTCGCCCGCGTCATCGACCTCGACGGATCGGGGCCTCGCCTGCCAGGCGCCGCCATGGCTGTGAACGAAGACGGCGAAGTCGCCGGTTCGGTCTCGGGCGGATGTGTCGAAGGCGCAGTCGTTACCGAAGCGCTCGAAGTCATCGAGACCGGCGATCGCCGCACCGTGACCTTTGGGTACTCCGACGATGAAGCATTTGCCGTCGGCCTCACGTGCGGCGGAACCATCCATCTCTTCATCGAACCGCTGGACTGGTAGCTGTGGCCGAGACTCCGCTCTACGCGCAGCTCCGCAACGCGATCAAGGCCGAAGAGCCAGTGGCCCTGGCTACCGTTATCGAGGGCCCGCACCTCGGTTCGAAACTGCTGGTGACGCCAGCGGAAAACACGGGCTCGCTCGGCGATGAAGACCTCGACCGGGTCGTGTCTCGCGACGTGCTCGGCGAGCTCGCTGCTGGCCGTACTGGCATTCGCCGCTACGGCGCTCAGGGGCAGGCCAGAGCCGACGACGTTGCGGTCTTTATCGAGAGCTTTGCACCGCCGCCGCAGATGCTGATCTTCGGCGCCGTCGACTTCACCGCAGCACTTGCAAAAGTCTCCAAGTTCCTGGGCTACCGAGTCACTGTCTGCGATGCCCGCCCAATGTTCGCAACGAAGAAGCGATTTCCGCTCGCCGATGATGTCGTTGTCGACTGGCCGAACCGTCTGCTCGACCTCGTCGGACCAAGCCTCGGCGAACGCGATGCCGTTGCGGTACTCACCCACGACGCCAAGTTCGATATTCCCGCGATCACGTCCGCACTGGTGACCAACGTGGGGTACATCGGCGTCATGGGTTCTCGGCGAACCCACGATGACCGGACCAAACGCCTTATCGACGCTGGCGTCACCGACGACGAGCTGGCCCGCCTACGCTCACCGATCGGTATCGACCTCGGTGGTCGGACTCCCGAGGAAACCGCGATCTCCATCGTCGCCGAGATCATTGCCCTGCGGACCGGACGGATCGTTCCAGCCCTCAAAGACACCGAAGGCGCCATCCACCGGTAGCCGACCCGCAAACGCCGCAGCGACTCCGTCGCGATTTTGCGGCATTTGCGGTTCTTTCGTGTCTTCCCCTCTGGGGGGCCGTTCAGGCGCCACGGAGGCTGGGCGCCCGAGGTGGTGTTTGTGGCGATGTGCCGGAGGCGGCGGTGTTTTTGCAGGTACAGCCGTAGAGGAGCCGCAGGCGACGATTCTCGGGAGCGAGGAACGAGCGGAGGTCAGGGCCGAACGCTGAAACTTGCGGTCCAGTGGTCGTTGCTCTCATCGTTGATGAAGAGCTGCCACGTGAAGCGTTGGCCCCGGGGGAGTGGCAGTGCGCCGAAGTTGATCCCGAGCGGCACCCACAGTTCGCTTCCGGGTGCGACGCCGGCGGGACGTCCCGCTTCGAATTGGCCGTTGAGGCTCACGGGCTTCTCTCGGATAAGTACAGCGTGCCCGTCCTCGTCGGTGAGGTCGAGGCGCCAGTGGTGCTTGACGTTGGCCTGATCCCACGGGACACCGATGCGAACAGCGACGGAGATGTGCTGCGGCCGTGGTCCAATGACGCCGAGGCCACCGCCGAGGATGAACAACTTGCCATCGGTGACCTGGACCGCATCGGCCATCAAAATGATCGCCCGGAAGGCAGGGGGGTTGAAACTCAGATCTGGTTGATCCACAGCTTCACCCTAGGGCGATTCTGTGGAGTCTGATGCCCGAAATTCGAACACCAGACTCCACAGATTCGGATTGGGCTGGCTGGTGGCGGGGTAGCATTCGCTCGATGTCATCTCGTGTCGCCGCAGTTATTCTCGCCGCCGGAGCCGGTTCCCGGTTTGGCGGACCCGAGCACAAGCTGCGCGCCGAGATCGACGGCGTTTCGGTACTGGCCCGCTCTGTGAACGCCGCCCGAGCCGTCGATTTCGCTGAGGTGTTTGTCGTCGTCGGCGATGACGACTTCGCTGACATCCTTCCCGACGTGGGCGTGACCATTGTGGCGTCACCTCGATGGGCAGAAGGCCAAGCACACTCGCTCCAAGCCGCCGTCGCCGCTGCTCGAGCCAAGTCGTACGACGCAATCATCGTGGCGCCCGGCGACCAGCCTCTTGTCGGGGCGCTGACCTGGGCAGCGCTGCGAGACGCTGATAGCACGCCCTTTGCCGTCGCAACCTACGCAGGTGTCCAACGGCCACCGACCCGCCTCGATGCATCGATATGGGACGAACTACCAACGGACGGAGACCGCGGCGCACGCGCCGTTATGGCGCCAACACCCGACCTCGTCACCGAGGTGCCGAGCGCCGGCGACCCAACCGATGTCGACACCGTCGAAGCACTCGAGCATGTACGCCAGCTCTACGCCGACCGTATTGCTGTGACCGAGCTCCTCGGTCGGACGCCAATGGGCCCCTACGAGGTCGTCGTCCGTAACGACGATGGCGAGCCGGTCGTGTTGAAGAACTATCCGGTGCTGGCGAATGGCCGCCCGATGCCCACCCTGTACTGGTTGTGCGGCGAACGTGAGAGCATGCTCATTGGCCGGCTCGAGGCTATGAAAGGTGTTCGGCGAGCGGAGGCAGACCTCGGACTCGACGTGATCAACGCGAGCCACGACCGATATTGCGCTGAGCGCGACGCCATCCTCGACGCCAGCGGTTTTAAGCCCGAGCATCGCCCGACCGGAGGTGTGGGTGGCACACGCAATGGCGTGAAGTGTCTCCATGCCCACTACGGATATTGGCTCGCTGGAGGCGACGACCCCGTGGGTCAGTGGGTGCACGAGCATCTCCACGAAGTTGACAGCCCGCATTGGCCATCGTCCGTCTAGAACTGACCTCGTCGCCAGACGATCTGGAGCGCGTGGCGATGACATGTCGACTCATTTCGGCCGCCGGCATGTAGAGCATGGCCGCTGAAGACGAAGGCGGTCCCGGCTGGGCCGGTAAGTACCGCTTCGTCCACAGCGCGCCGCCGGCCGCGAAATGTTGCCGCCGGCTGTGAGGTGCGGTGGCTACCGGGGATGATCCGCGTCGAGCCGTTGTGTTCGGTGAAATCGGTGAGCGCGACGATCGCCGTGACGACCTCGGGGATCTCGGGCGGGGGACCTTCCATCGTGTCCCGGTGCAGGTCCTGGTCTCCGAACCCAGGACCTGGAGAGCGTAGGGATACCTGCAGTGGTTCGGGTATGTGGTCGGAGGCAAACCATGCGGCCACCGCATGACGAAGCGCGGCTCGGGCCAAGAGCTCTGCGACTTCGCCCACTCGTTGGTCGAGCGCTTCGAGATGAATGGTCCCAGCCACCGGCTTGTCTCGTGGATGGCGGTTGCTGGGATCGGCACAGATGGTTGCGCATTCCTCGACGATTACAGCGGACTCGGCTGCGGTTAGAAGGTCTCGAACCTCGATCCATCCACGTTCACTATCGTTCATTCCCATCGATATCGACGGTAGCTCGCAGGACCGAGCCCGTTGTTGCAGACCTGGGTTCGGAGAAGCTTCTACACTGCACGTCGTATGACGAAACCGATCTATGCAGGTATCGATTGCGGTACAAACTCGACCCGCCTCATCATCGGTGACGGCACCGACACCTTCGAGCGCGAGATGACGATCACCGGGCTCGGTCGAGGAGTCGACGCCACTGGCCGACTGTCCGATGACGGCATCGAACGGGTACGAGCGGCGCTCGAGAACTACAAGGTGATCATGGATCGCTACGAGATGGCGGGCGTACGTATGACCGCCACCTCGGCCGCTCGTGACGCCACAAACCGCGACGACTTCTTTGACGCCTCAGAACAAACCGTAGGCGTGCGACCCGAGCTCATCTCGGGTCATGAGGAGGCCGAACTGTCCTTCCTCGGAGCCACCGCGGAGCTCAACCCAGAAGATGGGCCGTTCCTCGTGTTCGACATTGGCGGCGGCTCGACCGAGTTCGCCGTCGGCAGCAGCCGAATGGAGGGCGGCATCTCCACCGATATGGGCAGCGTTCGATTCACCGAGAAGTACATCGAGAGCGACCCGCCGCTGCCCGAAGAACTCCTCGCATGCCTGTCCGTTGCCGAAACGCACCTCGACGATGTCGTCCGAGAGGTGCCGATGGTCCTCGGCGCTCGCCAAGTCGTCGGGCTCGCTGGCACTGTGTCGACCGCTGCAGCTGTCGAGATTGGCCTCGCCGAGTACGACCGAGATCAGATCCATCATTTTCGGTTGACCCGAGAGGCGATCGAAGATGTCTACCGGACGCTGGTGACCGAGGCCCGAGACGATCGTAAACACAACCCCGGACTTGAACCGGGCCGCGTCGACACGATCGTGGGCGGCATGTGCATTCTGGCTCGCATCGTTCGGTACTTCGATGCTGAAGATGTCCTCGTATCAGAATCTGACATCCTCGACGGGCTGATCCTGTCGCAGCTGCCGTGATTCGCTCCGCGCCCGAGCCGGGGTCGATTCCCCTCGTTGGCAGACGTCTCTTGATGCGTCCGCTCGTCGCTGACGATTACCCGCATTGGCGCGAAGTCCGAACCGTCAACGAAGAGTGGCTCACGAAGTGGGAACCGCAACGTATTGTTGGCCAGCCCGATGTTGTCCAGAGCCGTCAGGCATTTGCGTCGCGGTGCGCTGCCCGCCAGCGTGAGCGCCAGCTTGGCACCGGTTACGGATTTGGTGTCTTCGTTGACAACAAACTCGCCGGAGAGATGAACGTCTCGGCTATCCAGCGAGGCCCGTTCCAAAACGCGTACGTCGGCTATTGGATCGACCAACGACTTGCGGGCCAGGAGTACACGCCCGAGGCGCTCGTGGTGGCCATGCGCTTCTCGTTCGAAGACTTGCGCCTGCATCGGCTGCAGATTTCGATCATCCCGAGAAACAAGCCATCGAGACGCGTTGTCGAGAAGCTCGGCATCCGCCTCGAAGGCATGGCCGAGAAGTACCTCGAGATCAACGGCAACTGGGAAGACCACCTTCGCTACGCCAT
>CALLAA010000040.1 GCA_938002955.1 uncultured Acidimicrobiales bacterium | reverse complement strand
CCCGACGCGATCGCGGCGATGCCGAGTACAACTTCGCCGGCACCCATAATCCGTGCCATCAGGAGCGGTTTGGGAATCTTGAGCTCGCGAAGGGCCGTTGCGGTCGGCGATGGAGTGCGCACCTTTGCAGCGCCGGCGAGGATCAACACGCCGGTCACGATGTAGAGAGGCGCAGCAAGACTCGTCACGAGGTCTGATCGTAGTAGGCCAAGACCCCCAATACGTGGTGGGGCAGGGGTAGTCTTTCGCGATATGGCTATGCGTTTCGTTGTTATAGGTGGTGGGCCCGCGGGCGTTGCCGCCGCCACCCATGCCGCACGGCTCGGCGCCGACGTTGTCCTCGTCGAACGAGATGTCATCGGCGGTGCCGCCCACCTGTGGGATTGCATTCCGTCGAAGGCAATGATCGCCACCGGCGGCGCTCTGTCGTTCCTCGAACGCAGTGAGGGTATGGGCCTCGAAACCGTCAACCCGCACATCGACACGCTCAACCTGTCGGACCGCTTGGCGAGTATCACGAGTCACCTCGAGAACTCGAACAATGAGCTTCTGCAGAGTCAGAACGTGCGGATCATGTGCGGCACCGGCAAATTGGTCGGGACCCATGAGGTCGAGGTGACCCTCGAGGACGGCGCGATCGAAGTGATCGAAGCTGACGCCATCATGTTGTCGACGGGTAGCCGCCCTCGCGTTCCCGAGTGGTGCCACCCCGACGGCGAACGGATCTTGACGACCCGTCATGCATACCCGCCACCGGAGATTCCCGAACATCTGACCGTTGTTGGTTCGGGCGTGACCGGCGTGGAGTTCGTCCATATGTTCACCTCGCTCGGTTCGAAGGTCACCCTGATCGTGAGCCGTCAGCACGTGTTGCCGGACAAAGATCCCGAAGTGGCGTACGAACTCGAGCAGAACTTCATCGATCGTGGCGTCAAGCTGTTGAAGGGCGCTCGTTCGACGAGCATCGAACGTGAGGGCGACACGGTGGTCGTCAAATGTGATGACGGTCGAATCATCGAGAGTTCCCATGCGCTGCTCGCCATTGGGTCGATCCCGAATTCTGACATGTTGAACCTCGACGCTGCCGGTGTCGAGAACGAGTGGGGCTTTATCCCAATCAATGACTTCGGACAGTCGAATGTGCCGCACATCTACGCCGCCGGCGACCTGTCGGGCAAGCTGCCGTTGTCGTCGGTCGCAACCATGCAGGGGCGCAAGATCGCCGAGCACATGATGGGCAAGACGAACGATCAGGACCATCGCTACATCAGCTATAGCAAGGCCGCATCTGCAATCTTTACCGAGCCCGAGATCGCCGACGTTGGTGTGTCTCAGGCTGAGGCTTTTGCTCACGGTCGCAAGGTGCGCGTGACGAAGGTGCCGTTTTCCGCCTCGGCGAAGGCGCTGATCAACGACGACCCACGTGGGTTCGTCAAGCTGATCTCAGATCCCGCTACGGGCGTTGTCCTGGGCGGGTCGATCGTTGGGCGACATGCCGCCGAGCTGATCTCGATCATTGCGCTCTGCGTGCAAAATCAGCTGACGGTCACCGATCTCGCAGAGACACTGTTTGTGCACCCAACGCTGAGCGAAACCCTCATCGAAGCCGCGGAGTAACGACGCTCGATCAGTTCTGGGGTCAGACCCTCGAACTGATCGATCAGTTTTGGGGTCTGACCCCGAAGTTGATCGGTGGCGCTAGCTCGCGTCGATCTTGACGAGCAGATCGCCAGCGCCGACGCTGTCGCCTTCGGCCACCGCGACCTCAGCGACCGTGCCATCGATGTCGGCGGTGATCGCGTTCTCCATCTTCATGGCTTCGAGCACAACCAGATCGTCGCCAGCGGTCACCGCATCGCCAACGGCGACCTTCACCCCAACGATGGTTCCCTGCATCGGCGCCTCGATGACGCCGTTGCCGCCGCCGCCTCCGCTCGATGATGCGCTCGCCGAGCGCTTCTTGCGGGCGGGTGCTGCAGCCACGCCGACCGTTTCGGGTACCCACATTTTGACGTCGTAACGACGCCCGTTGACTTCGACGGGAACCTGTTTCTCGACGAGCGGCTCCTCGTCTGATGCCGCCGCCGGAGCGCCCGTGTACTTGACGCCGGTGAGGTCGAGGCCATTTTCGACCCAGTTGGTCGAGTGCGTGTTGGCCTGAAACTCGGGCGCCTCAAGAATTGCGATGTCCGCGGGGATGGTGGTGGCGACCCCTTCGATGACAAGCTCGTCGAGGGCTCGTAGCGCCCGACGGATTGCGGTGTGGCGATCATGGCCCCACACGCACAGCTTGCCGACGAGGTTGTCGTAGAACTGGCTGATCTCGTCTCCAGCGTTGTAGCCGGTGTCGAAGCGGGTTCCGAAACCGTCGGGCGAGTCGAGGCGGGTGATCGGGCCCGGCGAGGGCAAGAACGCACCTTCGGCCGGGTCTTCGGCGTTGATGCGGATCTCGATCGCGTGTCCGCGGATCTCGATGTCATCTTGGCTGAACGAGAGTTCCTCGCCCGATGCCACGCGGATCTGTTGTTCGACGAGGTCGATCCCGGTCACCAATTCCGATACCGGATGTTCGACCTGAAGGCGGGTGTTCATCTCGAGGTAGAAGAATTCGCCGTCCTCGTAGAGAAACTCAACGGTGCCGGCGTTGGTGTAGTCGCAGCCCACTGCAACATCGATCGCCGCCTGACTCATCGCGTCGAGGATTTTGGGGTCGATTCCCGGCGCTGGCGCCTCTTCGATCAACTTCTGGTGACGACGCTGCGCCGAGCAGTCGCGGGTACCGAGCGAAAGGCAGTTGCCGTGCGTGTCGGCGATGATCTGTACCTCGACGTGGCGAGGGTTCGACAGATACCGCTCCATGTAGATCTCGTCGCGACCGAAGTATGCGAGTGCCTCGCGTTGGGCGGACTCGATCGCGGCCTCGACTTCGTCTGGGCCGGCAACGACCTTCATGCCTCGGCCACCGCCGCCATATGCGGCCTTGATGGCGACCGGCCAGCCCTTGTCTGCGCCAAATGCGAGCACCTGAGCAGGCTCGGTGATGAGTTCGGTTGTGCCGGGTACGCCAAAAACGCCAACCTTTTCCGCGGCCTCTCGAGCGGAGATCTTGTCGCCCATGACTTCGATAGCCGATGGGGGAGGGCCGATGAATGCAACGCCCATCTCGGTGATGGCCCGGGCGAAGTCGGCGTTCTCGGAGAAGAATCCGTAGCCCGGATGAACGCCGTCGGCACCGCTCTCGGCGATGATCTCGAGCATCCGTTCGGTGTTGAGGTAACTCTCGGCCGCGGTCTGGCCGCCCAGTGCATAGGCCTGGTCGGCGAGGCGGACATGAAGCGCGTCGCGGTCGAGTTCTGAGTACACGGCGGTCGTCGTAATGCCGAGCTCCTTGCATGCACGAATGACTCGAACAGCAATTTCCCCGCGGTTGGCAACCAAAACGTTTGAAAGCATCCACGCTTTTTAGTCGACCGTGGGGGTGATGCGGGAGTTGGCAGGCTGAGACATTCGAGACACACTCTGACGATGGACGTAACCGGACTCGCCGCTGGACGGTTTCTCGACGTGGTGTGGGTTGCCGAGACAGGGTCGACGAACGACGACCTGACCCATCAGGCCCGAGACCAGCTCGCTGTACCGCGGGTTCGGTTTACCGATCTACAGACCGCAGGGAGAGGGCGTCGTGACCGACGCTGGGACATGGAACCCGGCGGCGGACTGTTGATCTCCTTCTACGTTCCGTGGACATCGACCGCAACAGCACACCTCGTGCCGACAGCGCTCGGCGTTGCCGCGGTCGACGCGTCAGCAGATGTTGGACGCAGCGTTGGCCTGAAATGGCCCAACGACCTCGTCGTGGCCAGTGGTCAAAAACTGGGTGGGATGCTCGGCAACACCGTGCTCGACGGAACCGAACTCGCCGGAGTGGTGATCGGCCTTGGGTGCAACGTCAGCTGGCCCCCCAGCGGCCAAGACGGTCTCGAGAGCGCGACGAGCCTCGATCGTCTTGGCGAAGAACCCGTCGACCGATGGCAGCTTGCTCAGGCGTTGATCTCGCGTTTCGATGACGAGCTCACACGCATTGCATCCGATGGCCCGAATGCCTTGCACGAACGGTATCGCCAGCGGTGTTTCACGATCGGCAGCGAGGTGCGAATCGAGAACAACGATGGCTCGTTCACCGACGGCGTCGCGACCGATATCGACCCGTCGGGCGCGCTGCTTTTCGATGTTGATGGTGTTCAGCGTCGCGTCGACGTGGGAGACGTCGTGCACCTCCGGCCCGTCGTGAACGGAGATGGCTGAACCTCGGTGCACGGGCGGACTACCGTTGTCCGTGAAATGACCGCCTCATCCCAGCGCCCGTTCCCCCGCACCGGGTTTCGAGGACGACCGCGCCGTACCTGGCCGCAGCGAATGTTGCTGTTGTCCGGCATTGTCGTGGCCGCTGGATTCTTTCTCGCCGCGCAGTTCTTTTGGGAAGCCAGAACGGTGCTTGCGGATCTACCGCGTATAAGCGTCGGCCCTGATGTGCTCGCCCAGAGCGGGGGAACCGGCGACCCGGTCAACATTTTGCTCGTTGGCGTCGACAGCAGCGAAGGCCTCGACCCCGACGATCCGGTTCGTGCTGGTCGTGAAACCGAGGATGAAGCACGAGGAATCGTTCGGCCCGACACTATCTTGTTGCTCCGGCTCGACCCGGCGACTGGTACGGCGTCAGCGCTGTCCCTGCCCCGTGACCTCATCGTCGAGGTTCCTGGAGGTGCGGTCACGCGGATCAATGCGACTCAAGCGGTTGGCGGGATCGGTGCGTTGATTAGCGCGATCGATCTGAACTTCTCGATTCCGGTCAATCACTTCGTCGTGGCGGATTTTGCCGGGTTCGCCGAAGTCGTCGAGATCGTCGGTGGTGTGCCCGTGTACTTCCCTTTTCCCACCAGAGATCTTGGATCTGGATTGCGGATTGCCGATGCTGGCTGTTGGTCGTTGAACGGGTCGGAGTCGCTGGCGTACGTGCGGGCTCGCAATCTCGAAGAAGAGATCGACAACGAGTGGGTGCCATTGGAAGCTACCTCGCCCGATCTGGCGCGTATCGAGCGACAACAGGAGTTCATGGTGCTCGCGTTGGAGCAAGTGCTCGCCGTTGGTCGATCCGATATCAGTCGGATTAGTGAGTTCATCGATGCTGGATCGCAGGCGGTCCAGCTCGACGAGGCGCTAACGCCCGGCGACATGTTGGACCTTGCTTCGGCGTTCGCCGACTACGACACCGAAGCGCTCGAGGTCTCGACCATGCCGGTGGCGCCCGAATTTTCAGAGGACGGTCGCTATCTGGGTGAGGCGATCGTCGTCGATGATGCTCAAGAGCTATTGGCCCGCTTTCAGGGCCAGTCCGACGGTATTCAACCGGAAGAGATATCTGTCGATGTCCGGTCGAGTAGCGACCGCCAAGCCGAACAGCTCGTCGAACGCGGGTTTGCCGCGGCGCGGATCGATGGTGACGGCGGCGGGATCGCAACGACCATCCAATTCGACCCAGCCGAGCGTGATGCGGCACTGCTCCTCGCCCGATATTTGGAAGGGGTCCCGCAGTTCTCGGTTACGCCGGGTGGCCCGCTCGTTCTCGACGTCGGGAACGATTTCGCCGGAATCCGCCAGTTTCCCCGCCCTGTGTCGGATATCGCACCCGGCCTCGACGTGACGGTTCGACAAGCGATAACCGTTGAATCTTCAACGACTTTGGCCCCATCGACGACCTCTGAAGTGACGATTGCGCCAACGACTTCTTTTGCACCGAGTGAAGGTGAGGATTTACCCTCAACTTCTGCACTCGAAAATACCGATGTGCCAAAGGACCCAGCGACCGCCGAAAGTCCCCCTCCTACTCTTGTGCTGAGAGGGAGACCGCCGGCAAACGCACTATGCGGGCCAACGGGCGGCTGAGCGAAGGAAATCAATTCAATGGCAGTTACCGAGATCCAGTCCACGTCGCGTATTGCGGTGGTTGGTACGGGCTATGTGGGGCTTACGACGGGTGCGTGTTTTGCACAGTTGGGCCATGACGTGTTGTGCGCGGATATTGATCCGTCGAAGGTCGACATGTTGAAGCGGGGTGAGATCCCGATTCATGAGGATGGTTTGGAGAGCATTGTTCAGGAGAACATGAAGGCGGGGCGTCTCGACTTTGTTCTTGGTGCTGAGCATGCGGTGAAGGGTCGTGAGTTCATCTATTTGTGTGTGCCGACTCCTCAGGGTGCTGATGGTCGTGCGGATCTTTCCTATGT
>CALLAA010000039.1 GCA_938002955.1 uncultured Acidimicrobiales bacterium | reverse complement strand
TGTCACAGGCGGTAAGTACGTTGTGGTGACGGCTCGTGTGGCTGCCGTAAAAGCCGCTCCGAAGAATCACTTTCTTTGGAGAACAACATGCTTGCCATTGTCCGATCGGCCACCATCAGCGGTGTTCGGGGGTATCCCGTCGACGTAGAAGTTCACGTCGGTAGCGGTCTGCCGGCCTTCACCATCGTCGGGCTTCCCGACACGTCATGCCGAGAAGCCCGCGACCGAGTTCGTGCCGCGTTGCAATCGAGCGGCGAGGAATGGCCGCAGCGCAAGATCACCGTCAACCTCGCGCCGAGCGATCTAAAGAAGAGCGGACCGAGCCTCGATCTTGCCATCGCCATCGGCATCTTGGCGGCGGTTGGCCGCATCGACTCCGAGCTGCTCGACACGGTTGGGTTTCTCGGCGAGCTCGGTCTCGACGGGTCGATTCGTCCAGTGCGTGGAGCGCTACCCATGGGAGACGTCGTCAAGACCGAGACGGTGGTCGCAGCCATGGGGAACGCTGCGGAGATGAGCTTGCTCGACTGCGACGTTCGCTCGGTCGGAACGCTCGGGCGCCTGCTCGGCTGCCTCACCGAGAATGACTCCTGGCCAGACACACCAGAGCCGACACCTCCGGTCTCTCGTCCCCGTCCGTACGACCTGCGAGATATTCGTGGGCAGCAGATGGGCAAGCTCGCACTGGCGGTGGCGGCCACCGGCGGCCATCACCTGCTGATGGTCGGCCCGCCAGGTGCTGGCAAGACGATGCTCGCCAAGCGGCTCGCGGGATTGTTGCCTCCGCTAACCAATGCAGAGGCGCTCGATGTCACCCGTATTCACTCGGCGGCTGGCGAGCTCGTCGCCGATCAGATTCCTATGACCGACTCGCCCTTTCGCGCCCCTCACCACGGTGCTTCGGCAGTGTCGCTCGTGGGCGGCGGTGCATCATCGATGCGGCCAGGCGAACTGTCGCTCGCGCACAAGGGCGTGCTGTTCCTCGACGAACTCGGTGAGTTCTCGCCATCAGCGCTCGACGGGCTTCGTCAGCCGCTCGAAGAGCGCGAGGTTCGGGTCACGAGAGCGCACAGCACCGCCAGGTATCCAGCCGATGTGCTGCTCGTGGCATCGATGAATCCGTGTCCATGCGGGGAGTCCGGAGCGCCTGGAGCCTGTCGATGTAGCGACGTGGCCCGGTCTCGTTATCACCGGAGAGTGTCCGGCCCGCTCCTCGATCGGTTCGACCTTCGCATCGGCGTCCAGAGGCCGGCGCCGTCCGAGCTCTTCTCCGCAGCGGTCGGCGAGTCGACCCAGGATGTTGCACAGCGAGTCGCTACGGCCCGTAGTCGGGCGCTGAAACGATCGGGGTGTGTGAACGCAGCGCTCGATCACGCCGGTCTCGATTCGGTGGCGGCGCTGTCGCCGGGAGCGCAGTCGATCCTCGAGAACGCTGTAGAGCAGGGGAGACTCTCTGCTCGTGGGGTGGGACGGGTGCGTGCTGTCTCTCGCACAATTGCCGACCTCGAAGACGTCGGGGACGACGTCTCGGTCGAACATCTCTGCTTGGCCATGTCGCTTCGCGTCGATCCGTTCGGGTTCGGGTCATGACCGCCGAGTCGGAGCTTCCGTACGAAGCATGGATCGTGGCGCTACTGACGTTGCCCAAAATGGGACCGAGTCGTCTAAGCGCCTTGCTCGCAAACCACGACGCAGAGACTGCGTGGAAGCGGCTTTGCACAGGAGAACCGCTGGCCATCGACCAGGTGAAGTCCGACACGGTGTCGCGCTGGCGGACCTCGGCCCGAAGTGTCTCTGTTACCGATCATTGGCACGCGATCCAGGGGCTCGGGATATCGGTGTCCGAGCTGGGAGCAAGCGGCTATCCCGTGCGGCTAAGCAACGACATCGAGCCGCCACAGCTGCTCTTCGGCCTTGGTGCGCCCCTTGACGTTGGGCCCACCGTCGGGATCGTCGGCACCCGTCAGTGCAGCTCCTACGGTCAGCGCTGTGCGTTCGAGCTAGGCGCAGCGCTCGCCGAAGCCGGAGTCCACGTCGTCTCAGGTCTCGCGCTCGGCATCGATGCTGCGGCACACCAGGGCGCTCTCACGGCGACGTCACCCGCCCGCGGTCGGCCGGTCGGTGTTGTCGGCAGCGGACTCGACATTGTGTATCCGCGCCGAAACGCGTCGCTGTGGGCCCGTGTTGCCGACGAAGGGACCTTGCTCAGCGAGACCGCACCAGGCGTACGGCCGGCAGCGTGGCGGTTTCCGGCCCGAAACCGGATCATCGCTGGGCTGTCCGATGCAATCGTCGTGATCGAGTCACATGAACGAGGTGGTTCGTTGCTTACCGTCGACGAAGCGCAATTGCGAGATGTCCCGGTCGGAGCCGTGCCCGGTCCAATCACGTCTAAGGCAGCGGCCGGTACGAACAGGCTCCTGGTGGACGGGGCGACGCCGATACTTGGCGTCGACGACATCTTCTCGATGATTGGCTACTCACCACCGACCAAGATCGAGGTCGGCGAGGACCCCGACTTGTTTGGCTCTGCGTTGCTCGATGTGCTTGGCTGGACGCCGCTATCGCTCGAACAGCTCTGTGGTCGCACGGACTTGCCAGCGGCGTCGGTCGCCGCCGAACTTGAACGTCTTATCGCCCTCGGCGTTGTGACTCGAAGCGGACCGTGGCTCGAACGTGTTCGCTGAAGGGTGCGGGCAATCGTTCGCCGTGCTCCGTACCAGATGCTCGCATCACGACTACCGTTTGACTCGTGCTGGACCACATCGAGACGTTTGCCGGGTCGCTGACCGGCGTTAGCGCAGCCACCGCTGCCGTCTACCGACGTGACCTCGTGGCGTTTGCCGAATGGGCCGACGAAAACGGCTTCGTCGACCTTGGGCGGATCGATCGCCGTGTCGTGCGTCGGTACCTCGCCCATCTGGACGCATCCGGGTACGCACGGCGGACGATCGCTCGAAAGATGAGCGCATTGCGACGTTTCTTTCGGTGGGCTCGTATGAGCTCGGTCGTGGTCGACGACCCGACGGTTGGATTGTCGACTCCAGCCGCATCATCACATCTTCCCGACATCTTGACCGACGATCAGTTGGGCGAGTTGCTCGGCGACGACCCATCTCCACGCGTAAGCCCGACAGACGAATCGCCACTACGGCGACGAGACGATGCGGTGCTCGAACTCCTCTACGGATCGGGTCTGCGCGTCAGCGAGGTCTGCGACCTCAACACCGACTCCGCCGACCTCTCGGCCGGCACGATTCGGGTGTGGGGCAAAGGCGAAAAGGAGCGGATCGTGCCACTGAGCGCGCCGGCAGTAGCAGCATTGACAGCACACCGTGAGGCACAAGCCGGGCTCGATGTCGATGCGGGTACCGGGGCCGACGGCACGCAGCCGTTGTTCAGAAACCAACGTGGAAATCGCCTCGGACCACGCGATGTGCGGCGATTGTTGGACCGCAGATCGCCCACACCGACACATCCGCATGCACTTCGTCACACATTTGCCACTCATCTTTTGGACGGAGGTGCCGATCTACGGACGGTGCAGGAGTTGTTGGGCCATTCAGATCTCTCGACCACCCAGATCTACACGCATGTGAGCAAAGAACGCTTACAGCGGGTACATCGGTCGAGTCATCCGCGGGCATAGCAGGCGGCAGAGAGTCTCAGAGGACCTGAAACGTGGACGAACAAGAAAAGGCACGAGCCGAAGGGCTCTGGCTGCGATACACAAAGAAGCCAACGAGAGAGGTTCGCGATCAACTGATCGTGCACTACTCGCCGTTGGTGAAGTACGTGGCCTCTCGAGTGGCGGCGGGCCTTCCCCAAAACGTCGAACAGGCCGACCTCGTCTCGTACGGCATATTCGGACTGATCGATGCGATCGACAAGTTCGACCCCGGCCGTGGATATAAGTTCGAGACCTACGCAATCTCCCGGATCAAGGGGGCGATGCTCGATGAGCTTCGCTCGATGGACTGGGTCCCCCGGTCGGTTCGTACCAAGGCCAAGCGGATCGAGCAGGCCAACGCGAAGCTCGAAGCCAAGCTTGGACGAGCACCGTCCGACGAAGAACTCGCAGACGCCCTCGACATCAGCACCACCGAACTCGAAACCATGCTCACCAAGATCTCGTTCGTTGGTGTTGTTGCCCTCGATGAGATGCTCTCTGGTGGCGAACGCGGCGACTCGATGACCCTCGGCGACACGATTCCTGACAAGGGCGCAGGCCCGGTTGGTTCGTTCGAAGTCGAAGAGATGCGCCAACTCCTCGCCGAGTCCATCAACGGGATGACCGAGCGCGAAAAGATCGTCCTCACCCTGTACTACTACGAAGGCTTGACCCTCGCGGAGATTGGCCAGGTGCTCGGAGTTACCGAGAGCCGCGTGTGTCAGATCCACACGAAGTCCGTGCTTCGTTTGCGCAGCCGTCTCGCCGCAAACGAATACAGCCCCGCCTAATCGCGGCTAGGCCGCACCGACCCGGTTGGGCATCCGCTGACGGGTTCGACATACTGAAGGAACTTCCCCCGCTCGATTTCTTTATCGCGGAGGTAGATCTGTGCGGGTTCTCGTTGTTGCGCTCGTCGTCATTACGTGCGTCGTTATTGCGTGCGTCGGACTGGCGCGCCCGGCCCTTGGGGGTCCAGCGCCACCTTTCACCGCTGCGTCGGTCGATCAGATCGTCGCCGTTCCTCACGAACCGCCGGTCGACGCGCCGGTCATCGACCCGTTTCGCCCGCCCGCGGGCCCATACGCTCCCGGCAACCGTGGCCTCGAATACGACACATCTCCCGGCCAGGCTGTTCGAGCCTCGAGCGGCGGCACCGTGACGTTCGCTGGGCAAGTCGGCGGTTATCTCTTCGTGACCGTGCAACACAGCGCAGAGCTGCGAACCACCGTTGGTTTCGTCGACGAGGTCCTGGTTTCTGCCGGTGATCGCGTCCAACACGGGCAGGTGATCGCAACCGCCGGGCACACGATGCACTTCACCGCACGTCGAAATGGCAGCTACATCGATCCCGAGCTGCTCTTTCAGCGGTTTCGGGTCGCTGTACGCCTCGTCGCCGAATCCGCAACTACCTAAAATCGCCACGACGCGACACCGCGAAGTGCCGATAACGTTGATCCGGGCAAAGTATGCCCAACGGCTACAGCCATGTAGCTGGCTAGTGAATATCGGCTTGGTCATCTGCGGTCGCCTTCGGCGCCAGAGCAAGCCGCTCCAACGAAACCGCAGGGAAGGTAATCTCATGGCAGTTATCACGATGAAGCAGTTGCTCGACGCCGGTGTGCACTTCGGTCATCAGACCCGCCGCTGGAACCCGAAGATGAAGCGATTCATCCACGGTGAGCGCAACGGTATCTACATCCTCGATCTCAACCAGACGCTCAACCGTCTCGAGGATGCCTACACCTACGTCCGCGATCTCACCGCTGATGGCGGAACGATCATGTTCGTCGGTACCAAGCGTCAGGCTCAGGATTCGATCCAGTCTTACGCCGAGAAGTGCGGCATGCCCTACGTCAACCAGCGTTGGCTCGGTGGCATGCTCACCAACTTCCAAACCATCTCGAAGCGCGTTGCGAAGATGAAGGAATACCAGCGCATGCGCGACTCGGGTGAGTTCGAAGCAATGCCGAAGAAGGAAGCCCTTCTCATCAACCGCGAACTCGTCAAGCTCGAGCGCAACCTCGGTGGTATCCGCAACCTGACGAAGGCTCCAAATGCGGTCTTCGTCCTCGACACCAAGCTCGAGCACACCGCAGTTACCGAAGCGAACAAGCTCGGTCTGCCACTCGTTGCCGTTGTCGACACCAACTGCGACCCCGATCTTGTCGACTACGTCATTCCCGGCAACGACGACGCAATCCGCGCTGGCGACCTCATGTGCCGCGTTATCTCCGACGCTGTTCTCGAAGGACACTTCATTCGTGCCAAGAAGGCCGAAATGGCTGGCATCCCAGCAGACGCTCCAGCAGCCGGTGGCGCTCCAGCTGCTCCAGCGGAACGCTCCGCTGAGGAGCAGGCAGCTCACGACGCAGCACAAGCCGAGGCTCGTGCTGCTGCCGCTACCGCTGCCGCCGAGCGCGAAGCACGCATCGCGGCAGAAAAGGAAGCAGCTGAAGAGGCCAAGGCCGCAGCTCCTGCTGAAGATGCTCCCGCCGAAGAGGCACCTGCCGCTGACGCCGCACCTGCCGAAGAAGCCGCAGCTCCAGCCGCCGAATCTCCAGCTGAAGAGGCACCTGCCGCAGCTGTGGACATCCCGGACGGCGCTCACGCTCCGAACGACGACGGCTCCATGCCCGCTGGCTTTGAGATCAAGGGCAACGCTGACTCGATGAAGTTCCACCAGCCTGGTGGCCGTTGGTACGAGCAGACCGTTGCCGAGATCTGGTTCAACACGCCAGAAGCCGCAGTCGCAGCTGGCTACAAAGAAGCCGGCAAGTCCTAAGTCATGGTCGACCCTGAGGACGAAAGTCCCGACGGGGACGACGCCGACGAAGAAGAAACCGAAACGGACGCCGACGCGTCCGACGACGATACAAACACCGACGAAAGAACGAATGACATGGCAGACATCACTGTCCAAGACATCAAGGCACTCCGCGACGCAACCGGCGCTGGAATGATGGACGCAAAGAAGGCGCTCACCGAAGCAAACGGTGACGCTGACGAAGCACGCAAGATCCTCCGTGAGAAGGGCCTCGCAAAAGCAGCAACCCGCACCGACCGCGACAACGCCGAGGGTGCTGTTGCACTCGCCGAGGCCGACGGTGCTGCGGCGATTGTTCACCTGAAGAGCGAGACCGACTTCGCTGCGAAGTCCGAAGAGTTCATTGCCGTGCTCGACGCAATGGTCGCTGACGTCCTTGCGAACGGTGCCGAGGCTGCAGCGAACCACCAAGCCGCAATCGAAGAGTTGCAGATCACCAAGAAGGAAAACATCGAGCTCGGTCTCGTTGTTCGTGTCGAAGCTGGCGAAGGCAACCTTCTCGACACCTACCTGCACAAGCAGGATGGCCGTGGCGTCAATGGCGTCATCGTCGAAGGTTCCGGTGTTGAGGCTGGCAAGCTCCACGAGGTGGCCCTGCACGTCGCATTTGCAAAGCCACTCGGGCTTTCTCGTGAAGAGATCGACCCAGAAATCGCTGCAGCAGAGCGCGAGACACTCGCAGATCTCACCCGCGCCGAAGGCAAGCCAGAAGAGATGATCGACAAGATCGTCGAAGGCAAGCTGTCGCGTTGGTTCGCCGAGCAGGTCCTGCTCGAGCAGGGATTGAACGGCGACAAGACCTCGGTTGGGGACTCCCTCGACGGAGGAACCATCGTGTCGTTCAACCAAGCCTTCCTGGGGAGCTAAGTTCTACCCCGGCGGATAGTCGAACGAATACTGCTTAGGAGAAAACTATGTCCAACACCACCGGCAAGGAAACGCCTCGTTGGGGACGAATTTTGCTGAAGGTGTCGGGCGAAGCCTTCGCCGGTCAGGAGTCGTACGGGATCGACGGGGACACCGTCCAGTCGATCGCCAACGACATCGTGGCTGTCCGTGAGGCCTTCGACGTAAGTGTTGGTGTCGTGGTCGGCGGCGGAAACATCTGGCGTGGACTCGCCGGCGCAGGCGCGGGCATGGACCGCTCCCAAGCCGACTACATGGGCATGCTCGCAACGGTGATCAATGCACTGGCATTGCAGGACCGTCTCGAGCGGCGCGGGCAGGCAACACGGGTCATGAGCGCAATCCACATGGCGCAGGTAGCCGAGCCGTACATTCGTCGTCGTGCAATTCGCCACCTCGAGAAGGATCGCGTTGTGGTCTTTGCTGGAGGCACGGGCAATCCGTTCTTCACCACCGACACCACCGCGGCGCTGCGTGCCGTCGAGATCGAAGCCGGAGCGGTGCTCAAGGGCACTCATTCGGGCACCGGTGGCCTGTTTACTGCAGATCCCAAGCTCGATCCGACCGCGACCAAGATCGACGAGATCACCCACATCGACGTTCTGCAGCGTGGATTGAAGGCCATGGATTCGACGGCCATCACGTTGTGCATGGATAATGACCTGCCAATTGTGATGTTCGACCTGATGGGCGAGAACAACGTTCAGAAGATTCTGCGAGGCGAGTCGGTCGGCACGCTCGTGCACACCGGGTCTGCTGGCGAGTAGTACTTTCCCCTGCTGTTGGACAACAATGGGGCGGTCGACGAGTTGGAGAGCCTGACATGAGCGAAATGATCGAGATGATCATCGAGGACGCGCAGTCCAAGATGGACGGTGCTGTTGGCCACACGCGCCGCGAAATGGCCACCATCCGAACGGGGCGAGCGAGCTCATCGTTCGTCGAGAAGCTGCAGGTCGAGGCCTACGGCGTCCCGATGACCCTCCAAGAGCTGGCCACATTCTCGGTACCCGAAGCCCGTCAGCTCGTGATCTCGCCCCATGACGCAGCGAACGTGGAGGCGATCGAGCGTGCAATTCGCAACTCTGATCTCGGCTTGTCTCCAAGTAACGACGGCCGAACGCTTCGCTTGTCATTCCCGCCGCTCACCGAGGAGCGGCGCAAGGACCTCGTGAAAGTGGTCAATGGAATGGCCGAAGATGGCAAGGGTAAGATCCGCGGGTTCCGTCGATCAGCCCGTAAAGACCTCGATGACGTCGATGGCGTTGGCGAAGACGACATCGAACGTGCAGAGAAGGTGCTCGACGAGAGCACAAAGTCTTATGAGAACGACATCGATGCGGCGCGCGATGAAAAGGAAAAGGAACTGCTCGAGGTCTAGGGTCTGCCGATGGCAGCGAACTAGTCTCCTGCGTGGAGGAATCTCGCGTGGATAACGACAATACTTTCGACGACGATCTCGACGGCCCCGGCCGGTCTGTTTTCGGCGACGACCCAGGTGCCGGCACCGGTGCATCGGTCTTCGGCGACGGGCCCGCCGAACTGCCGCTCGACGAGTTGCCTCTCGAGGTTGTGGAAGAGCCGGGCGCCAGCGTCTTTGGTGACTCACCGCAAACCTCGATCTTTGGCGATGACGTTGCTGAGCCAGCGGCCGACCTGCCCAAGGCTGCGTCGCTCGACGATTGGACGACCCCCAGCACCGACGACACCCCGACGGGCGAGGCGATCGCTCTCGACGTCGACCCGGGAGACGAAGACCTCGACGCATGGTCCGACCTCAGCGCGTCCGCTCCTGCGTGGGGCGACGACAGCGAGGCAGCAATCGCTGAACCTGCAGCCTGGGACCCAGGCCCGGCCCCTGAGGAACCAGCGGTCGTTCAAATTGGCGGCGACCAAAGCGAACGCTTCTTCACCTACGACGATCAAGGCGCTGGCGCTGCGGAATTTGCCGGAGAGGACTTCGGCGAAGAGATCGGCACCGGCAGCGACATGCAGTCGCGCATCATCACTGGCGTTGCGCTCCTCGTTATCGCTCTTGTCGCAATCAACCTCGGCCCACTGATCGCCCTCGGCCTGATCGTTGTCGTGGTTGCACTTTCGGCCGCCGAATTCTTCAACGCACTTCGGGTCGCCGGCTACCAGCCCGCAACCCTGCTCGGTTTGGCAGCATCGGTATCACTGCCGCTCGCCGTGTACGTCCGCGGTACACAAGCCGTTGCCATGGTGCTCGCCCTGTCCGTGGTGTTCGCCCTGTTGTGGTATCTCGCCGGTGTCGCGTCCGAGATGCCGGTCATGAATATCGGCGTCACGCTGCTCGGAATCGTCTACATCGGCGTACTCGGAAGCTTCGGCGCAGCGCTGCTCGAGATCGCAAGCCGAGGTGGCCTCAATGGCGACGACGGCACCGGCCTTTTGCTGGCTGCCGTGATCGTGACCGTCGGCTACGACGTCGGCGCATTCTTTGCCGGTCGAAGCTTTGGACGAACACCGTTGGCGTCGGTCAGCCCCAACAAGACCATGGAAGGCCTCATCGGCGGAGCGTTCGCAAGCTTCCTCGCAGCCATTGTCTTCTTCGGTGTCCTCAAGCTGATCGAACCATTCGACAGCTTTGGTAGCACCACCGATGCAGCGCTGCTCGGCCTGATCGGGGCGATCGTTGCGCCACTTGGCGATCTTGGCGAGTCACTCATCAAACGAGATCTCGGCATCAAAGACATGGGCTCCGTGCTCCCTGGACACGGTGGGTTCCTCGACCGGTTCGACGCACTCCTCTTTGTGCTGCCAGCCGTCTACTTCTTCGCCGAAGCAGTCTTTTACTAATCTATTCAGCGGTCGCAATCCGTCGCTGGCGCTCCTCGATTCTCCGGCTGTTGGCCGGAGGCCGCGTCCGTCCGAACCGGCTTCGCAGCTTCGGACTTGGGTTATTCAGCGGTCGCAATCCGTCGCTGGCGCTCCTCGATGCGGGGAACTCTTCGAGATTCCGGCTGTTGGCCGCAGGCCGCGTCCGTCCGAACCGGCTTCGCAGCTTCGGACTAGGGCCTAGGCTTGCATCGTGAGTACATCTGTTTCTGTCATGGGGTCGACGGGTTCGATCGGCACGCAGACCCTCGACATCATTCGCCAGTCCAACGGTCGCTACGACGTGCAAGCACTCGCCGTCGGCTCGTCGATCGAGGTCCTGGCACAGCAGGTTGCCGAGTTCCGCCCCGAAGTCGTCGTCGTTGCCGACCCGGATCGTCTCGACGATGCAACGGAGGCCGTTGGTTCGTCCGTCGAGGTCCTGCACGGCGACGAAGGGCTTCGCCAGGCGAGTTCCACCGCGGACGTCGTCATCAACGGTGTGATGGGGTTCGCTGGTCTTGCGGTCACCCTCTCCACGTTGGAACACGGAAAGCGCCTCGGGCTTGCGAACAAGGAATCGCTGATCGCTGCGGGCCCGATTGTTCAAGTCGCCCGGCAAACGCCTGGAGCAGAACTCCTCCCGGTCGACAGTGAGCATTGTGCACTGCATCAATGCCTGCGAGCTACACACGACGATCACGGCATCGACCGACTCGTTCTGACCGCCTCGGGCGGACCGTTCCGTGGGCGAACTGCCGACGAGCTCAAGGACGTCACTATCGAGAATGCTCTTGCTCATCCCACATGGTCGATGGGCCCCAAGATCACGATCGACTCGTCAACGCTGATGAACAAAGGGCTCGAGGTCATCGAAGCGCACGAGCTGTACGGAACCTCGTACGACAACATCGACGTCGTCGTACATCCACAATCGATCATCCACTCAATGGTCGCCTATACCGATGGCGCCACGATTGCTCAGCTCTCGCAACCGGACATGCGCCTCTGTATTGCCTACGCACTGGCGTATCCAGACCGCTTCGACGTGCCCTACGGCGAGATGGACTGGTCCGAGGCCATGTCGCTCACCTTTGAACCGCCGGACCGCAACGCGTTTCGATGTCTCGATCTGGCCTTCGAAGCCGGCCGTCGAGGCGGCACGGCGCCAGCATGGCTGAGCGCTGCCAACGAAGTTTCTGTAGAAGCATTCCTGCAAGGTCTCATGCCGTGGACCGGAATAGCCGAAACTAATGAAGAGTTGTTGGAGTTACACGACGGCGCCCCCGCCGACGATCTCGAGGCTGTCCTCGATGCCGATACTCGAGCACGCGAAGCCACCTGGACACATATCCGTGAGAATCTATAACCAATGACCGATCTTGTTGACCGCCCCGCTCCAATGGACGCACCTCCTGTCGACCAGCACGTCGAAGGCGAAGAGCTCGGAATCCAGCCGGCCCGACTCGCCGGCTTGCTCGCATTCCTCGCGTTCCTCTTGTTCATCGGCGGGTGGCAACTGCTGCTCATCGTTGGCGCATTCGTGATCTTCATCATGATCCACGAGCTTGGTCACTACAGCCTGGCGAAGTGGTCGGGCATGAAGGTGACCGAGTACTTCATTGGCTTTGGACCGCGCGTGTTTGCCTTCAAGCGCGGCGAGGTCACCTACGGACTCAAAGCAATTCCCGCAGGCGCCTACGTCCGCATCGTCGGCATGAACAATCTTGAGGACGTCGATCCGATCGACGAACCGCGCACGTACCGCCAAGCCGCATGGCATAAGCGCATGCTCACCATCGCGGCGGGCCCACTGTCGCACTTCGTCATCGCGATCGTGCTCGCCTTCTTCGTCATCTTGCAGGCAGGACAGCCCGTCGAAGGGGAGTGGGAAGTCTCCCAAACCATCCCATTTGGTGCAGCCGAAACCGTCGGCATCGTCGAGGGCGACCGCATCGTGTCGATCGGCGGGGACGAAACCCCAGACTTCGAGCTGTTGTCCGAGGTCGTACGGAGCAATCGAGGTGCCGAGGTCGACATCGTGATCGCCCGACCGAACAGTACCGGTGACGGCGATTCTGCCTACGGCCCGAACTACGACGAGATTGTCTTCACGACCACGATCGGCGAAGTCCTGACCGATGCCGGCGCAGGATTCACCGAGATCGACGGCGTTAGCGTCGACCGGATATCGGGGCTGTACCCAGGTGACATGGTTACGGCCGTCAATGGTGAACCGGTCGCGAACTACGACGAGTTCCTCGCTGCCGCCCGACCCTTCGAGGGCGAACAGGTCGAGGTCGACGTCGTCTACAACCGGTCGCTCCACACCGAGCTAATCACGATCAACGCACTTGAAACCGATGCCTCGGTCGCTGCGCGAGGCTTCCTCGGTGTTGGCCAAGGCGAGGTGCGCGAGTCCCAAACCGTCGCCGGAGCCGCCACGGGAAGCGTGGAGATCGTTAGCGAAACGACCAAGTTGCTTCTCGTCGAGATGCCAAAGCGGCTGGCGACGCGAGCCGGACTCCTCGGCCTCTTTGGGTTGTCGTCGGAAGCCGAGATCATTCCTGAGACCGCCGAAGGCCAACCTCGTTTGACCGAAGTTCGTCCGATCGTCGCTGATGAGAACCGCGTCGTTTCGATCATCGGTGCCGTGCAGATCGCTCGTACCTTGGCCGACTCGAGTTGGGTAGAGGTCGTTGGGTTCCTCATCTTGATCAACATCTCGTTCGGCATCTTGAACGCCCTGCCGATGTTGCCGCTCGATGGCGGGCACATGGTGATCGCTACCTACGAGCGGATCCGATCCTTCGGTGGGAAGGTGTATCACGCCGACGCAGCCAAGCTCTTGCCAGTAACGTACGCGGTCGTTGCGTTACTCATGCTCATTGGCGGTATAGCGATGGTGCGAGACATCATCGACCCCATCCAGATACCCGGGTAGTTGTTCGTCAGCCCCTGGCTGCTTCCCGAAGCGGGTGCGTCCGCTTGGAGAACGGGGGCAGGGATACACTGCACCTATATGCAGTTCGACGGAGTGTTTCCTCGTAAGAAGACCAAGCAGATCATGGTCGGCAACGTTCCGGTTGGCGGCGACGCTCCCATCACGGTTCAGTCGATGACCATCACCAAGACGGCCGATCACGAGGCCACGCTGCAGCAGATCTACTCCCTGGCCGCTGCAGGTGCCGACATCGTCCGATGCACGTGCAACAAACCAGAGGCCGCCGAAGGCCTCGCCCGCATCGTGCCTCGCTCGCCCGTGCCGATCGTGGCCGACATCCACAACAATCACCGAATGGCACTCGCAGCGCTCGACGCTGGTGTCCACTGCTTGCGGCTCAACCCCGGCAACATCACCGACCCGACCAAGATCAAAACCATCGCCAAAGAAGCCAAAGACCGGAACGTTCCGATCCGGATCGGCGTGAACGGCGGCTCGCTCGACTCGTCGCTTTACGACGAGGCCAAGGGTGTCACCCCCGAAGCAATGGTCGAGTCTGCACTGCGCGAGATCAGCTACTTCGACGAAGTCGGATTCGACCTCGTCAAGATCTCGGTCAAGGCATCGAGTGTCCCGTTGATGATCGAGGCCTACCGTCAGCTTTCCGAGGCCACCGACTACCCGTTGCACCTCGGTGTCACCGAAGCCGGACCTCCTCCTAACGGCACGATCAAGGCAACCGCCGGAATCGGCACGTTGCTCGCCGAAGGCATCGGCGACACGATCCGGTATTCGCTCACCGCCGACCCTGTCCTCGAGGCCAAAGCAGGACGCACGCTGCTCGAAGCCCTCGGCCTGCGCGAACGGAAGAACGTCGACCTCATCGCGTGCCCGAGCTGCGGTCGCGCCGAAATCGATGTGTACAAGATCGCCGAGGATGCCATGGCGGCATTTGAGGACAAAGAGATCCCGCTTCAGGTAGCGGTTATGGGCTGCGTCGTGAACGGCCCGGGCGAGGCCCGAGACGCCGACCTCGGCATCGCCGCAGGAAACAAGCGTGGCCATCTATTCGTCAAGGGTGTGAACGTGGCCGTCGTCCCAGAAGACGAAATGGTCGAACAGCTCGTCGAGTGGGCCATGTACTTAAACGACGAAGGTGTCGAAGCCACGATGGCTCGAGCGGAATCGACCCGCGATGCTGCCCGCAAGGCAGCCGAGGAAGATCGGGCTCGTAACCTCGACGAACGCGGCGAAGATGCCAACGCGTCGGAGACCGCAATCGATCTCATTCGGAAGCGCTAGTCGTGGACGGTGCCACGGCTGAAGTCGTTGTGCCGCTGCGGGTTGCCACCGAAGGACTCCCAGCCGTGTGCGCCATGACCGGCAACCCCGCCGACGGCGCGATGCCGATGCGGGTGGGTCGTTCTCTGAAGCGCTGGTCTTCACCGCAAGTCCGCATCCCGCTAAGCGATCACGTTTTCACTCGCTGGTCGCGCCGCCAAAACATCCACATCAAGGCGCGAGGTCTGGCCTCGCTCCTGACCGCCATCGGTGTGGTGATTGCATTCCGCAACGCAACAATGGCCGCAGCGATCTTGATCGTCGCGATCGCCGTTCACCTCCTCGACCTGTGGGCCGAGCGCGGCGCAAAGGACGCCCAACCGGTCCTCGAACGGCACGGGAGCGACATCAAAATCTCTGGCGTGCACGCCAATTTCGCGAACGCGGTAGCCGATTCACAGCACTGGAAGTAGCCAACCCCCAGAACAACGGGTCAGACCCGGCGTTATTGGGGTTTGGGCGATCGACAAGCTTCTGGGCCGGGGTGTCGAGAATTGGCGGCCGATCCGCTAGAGTTTGATCGCACGCAAATACGGGTCTTTTCGGCCTGAACTCGCGAGCGTGGGTCTTCCGGGCCCACGCTTTTGTTATTTGCGGGCAACCGACAACGAAATTTGCGTTCATTGGCAACCGAGATGGGGGAGGCGACATGAGTAAAGAATCTGCACTAATCAGCCGTGTGACCTCCTTGATCGAGCCGATCGCCGACGACTTCCAATGCGAACTCGTCGACATCGACTACAACAACGGTGTCCTCAAGCTCATCATCGATGAGCCCGGTGGACTGAACAGCCAAACGCTCGTCGATGTCACCAAGGCGGTTTCGCGCATGATCGATGCCGAAGACCCCATCCCGGGTCGCTTTACCCTCGAGATCACGTCTCCAGGCGTCGAGCGACCGCTAAAGAAGCCCGACCACTTTCGTCGCTCGATCGGCGAAACGATCAGCGTGAAGACCACCCCCGACGTCGAAGGCGACCGCCGCCTCGACGGCGAGCTCCTCACGGCCGACGAATACGGCATCACGCTCACGGTTGGCGACACCGAACGCACCCTGCGTTACGGCGAAATCCGTAGCGCTCGCACCACGTACGCCTGGGGTCCAACGCCAAAGAAGGGCGGCCAGAAGAACGGCTCGTCTAAGGGTGGCGGAACCAAGGCAAGCCAGAACGCCAAGAAGAAAGGCCAGCCAGCATGAATGCTGAGATGCTCGAAGCCCTCCAAGCGCTTGCTCGTGACAAGGGAATCTCCGTCGACGCGCTGTTCGCAGCGCTCGCAGACGCTCTCGAATCCGCGTACAAGCGGATGCCAGACGCCGAGGACTATGCCTGGGTCACCATCGACCCCGAGAGCATGGACATCCGGGTTATGGCCCAGGAGACCGATGAGGACTACATGCCCATTGGCGAGGAGTACGACGTAACGCCGGAGAACTTCGGACGTATCGCCGCACAGACCGCTCGCCAGGTCATGACCCAGCGCATTCGTGAAGCCGAGCGCGAGCTCAAGTACGAAGAGTACGCAGGCCGCGAAGGTGACATCGTCACCGGCATGATCCAGCAAACCGACGCTCGATACACGCTTCTCGACCTCGGTCGTGTCGAAGCGCTGTTGCCGCAGTCCGAGCAGGTCATGTTCGAACGGCCCGAGCCAAACGCTCGTCTCAAGGCGTACATCGTCGAGGTCCGCAAGACAGCCAAGGGGCCACAGATCGTCGTTAGCCGAACCCACCCCGGTCTGGTTCGTCGCCTCTTCGAACTCGAAGTACCCGAGATCGCCGACGGCATCGTCGAAA
The DNA here is from genome assembly GCA_938002955.1 of uncultured Acidimicrobiales bacterium. Lineage (GTDB taxonomy): Bacteria > Actinomycetota > Acidimicrobiia > Acidimicrobiales > SHLQ01 > SHLQ01. Next base: position 48,813 of record CALLAA010000039.1, on the reverse strand, counting down.
TTCGCGCCTGTGCGCGTGAACCGGGACACCGCACCAAGATCGCCGTCTACTCGAACGATCCAAACGTCGATCCGGTCGGCGCATGTGTTGGTGCACGCGGTGCTCGCGTTCGCCAGGTCGTCACCGAGCTTCGCGGCGAGAAGATCGACATCGTCCCATTCAGCGAGGATCTTCCGGACTTCGTCATGAAGGCGCTCTCGCCCGCAAAGGTCAAAGAAGTTCGCATCATTGAGGAGACGGGCACCGCAGAGGTTATCGTTCCCGACTTCCAGCTTTCGCTTGCGATTGGCAAGGAAGGCCAGAACGCTCGCCTCGCCGCCCGACTCACTGGTTGGCGCGTCGATATCAAGAGCGAGACGCAGCTCGCACAAGAAGAGGCCTACGGCGATGTCGATTGGGCCGAAGGTGAATGGGTCGTAGACCCAGAATCAGGCGAACAGGTCTGGAAGCCTGCAGATGGCGGAGACGCATTGTCTGCAGACGACTGGTCCGAAGCAGTGGACGAAGAAGCACCGTTGACCGAGGTTGACGCAGGTGACGAAGCTAACGCTGAGAAAAGCGCTTCGGAAGAGGAATAGGAATAGGCTGGTGCGTTGACCGCTCAAGGCGGTCGCACCCTTACAGGACGAAAGAACCCATTGGCAGCAAAGATCCGCGTCTACGAACTCGGCAGAGAGTTAGGACTCAGCAACGCTGAGACCCTCGAACTCTGTGACGCGCTCGGTATCGGGGCGAAGAGTCATTCATCGAGCATTGTCGACGCACAAGCCGACCGCGTTCGCCGCAAGGCAGAACGCGAAGGGTTGATTCGCGAAGTTCAGCCCGAGGAAGAGGCGCCCGCAAAGAAGGAGCCGGCGAAGAAGAAGGCCGCCGTCTCGTCAAAGAAGCCGCCCAAGAAGGCAGCGGCGAAGAAGGAGCCCGAAGCAGCGGCCCCTGTTGCTCCCGCCGACGAGCCAGCTGCTGAGGCGCCGGTCGAGGCCCCAGCCGAACCTGAGGTCGAAGCGGCCCCGGCTCCCGAGCCAGTCGCCGAAGCGCCAACCGAATCACCGGCCGAGGACGCCGCTCCAGCAGCGGAGCTCGAGCCCGACCAGCAGATGCCAAAGGGGATCATCTCCTCGAAGCCATCACGTCGGCCAGTAGCTGACGGACCTGTTCCGCCGCCTCCAACGGCCACGCCGAAGCCAGCGCCAAAGCCAAAGGCCGATGGCGACGCTCCAGCAGCTGAGGCGTCGGCTCCGCCGGCGATTGGCTCTGACCCAAAGAAGGACGCTCCGCCAGCGCCACCAAAGCCAGGCGGCGGCCCGCTCTCTCAGAGCGGCAAGCCAATTCCTCCACCGCCTGGACCTCCGCGGTCGCAGAGCGGTAAGCCAATTCCTCCACCTCCTGGTCGCCCAGGTGGCCCACGCAATGCGCCTGCTGGCGCCGGTGGCGCACGCCCAGGCGGATACTCCGGTGGTCCACCACGCAGCGGCGGCGGTGGCGCACGCCCAGGCGGTCCGCGTACCGTTCCTGGCGCAGGCGCTCCTCCCGGTGGCGGCGGTGGCGGCGGTCGCCCAGGTGGCGGTCGTCCCGGCGGTCCAGCCGGACGTCGCCCGCCAAAGCGCAAGGGTCGTCGTCGTCGCAACCGCGAAGAACTTCAGCCAATGAACGTCCCGAGCTACAGCTCCGAGGACGCTCCGGTCCCGACCGGCATGGTCGTCATCGAACGCTCGATCACGCCACTCGACCTCGGTCCAAAGTTCAACCGAACCGCAGCCGACGTCGTCCGTTTCATGATGCAACAGGGCGAGATGGTTACGGCCACACAGTCCCTGAGCGACGAGCTCATCACCGCATTTGCCGAGGACCTCGGAGCTGAAGTCAAGCTCGTCGATCCCGGCGAGGAGCAGGAAGTTGAGCTTCGCAAGATGCTCGGCATCGATGAAGACGAAGACGAGGACGGATCAGACGATCCGATTCGTCCGCCCGTCATCACGATCATGGGCCATGTCGATCATGGTAAGACGAAGCTGCTCGATCAGATCCGTCAGGCCAACGTCGTCGACGGTGAAGCCGGCGGCATCACCCAGCACATCGGTGCGTACCAAACGGTTCGAAACGATCACACGCTGACGTTCATCGATACCCCGGGTCACGCGGCGTTCACCGCTATGCGCTCCCGTGGTGCGAAAGCAACCGACATTGTCATCCTGGTTGTTGCCGCAGACGATGGCATGATGCCGCAGACGATCGAAGCGTTGAACCACGCAAAGGCGGCCAACGTGCCGATCATCGTGGCGATCAACAAGATCGACCGTGAAAATGCGAACCCGCAACGAGTGCTGTCCCAGCTCACCGAGCACGAACTCATCCCTGAGTCCTTCGGTGGCGACACGATCGTTCAGGAAATCTCGGCGTTGCAGAACATCGGTATCGACGAGCTCCTCGATCAGATCATCCTCGTCGCGGAGATCGAAGACCTTCGCGCTGACCCAGCCGACAAGGCCCAGGGTGTTGTCCTCGAGTCGAACCTCGACATCGGCCGTGGCCCGGTCGCGACGGTTCTCGTACAAGAGGGAACCCTGCGTGTCGGCGATCCAATGGTGTCTGGTGCGGCCTGGGGCCGTGTTCGTGCACTGATCAACGACAAGGGCGAGAACGTCAAGGAAGCGGGCCCATCGACACCGGTGCAGGTCCTCGGCCTGAGCGACGTCGCCGATGCGGGTCGCGAGTTCAACATTGCGCCGAGCGAGAAGGTGGCGTCGAAGGTCGCCGACACCCGCGAGCATCATCAGCGTCAGTCAACGTTTGGTACGTCCTCTGCCGCGACGAGCGGCGGCGCACGTCTCGAGGACATCTTCGAGCAGATTCAGCGCGGCGAGGCTGCGAACCTGAACCTGATCATCAAGGCAGACGTAAACGGTTCGCTCGAAGCGGTCATCGAGTCGCTGCGCAAGTTGGAGACCCCAGAGGTCAAGCCAACCTTCGTGCATCGCGGCGTCGGTGGCATCACCGAAAACGACATTGCCCTCGCTGCGACGACCAACGCAACGATCATTGGTTTCAACGTTCGCCCGGACCGCAAGGCCCGTGCGAGCGCAGATGCCGAAGGCGTCGAGATCCGCACCTATGAGATCATCTACAGCCTGCTCGAGGACGTCGAGTCCGCCATGGTTGGCATGCTCGCCCCCGAGTACGAAGAGATCGTTACCGGAGACGCAGAGGTTCGCGAGATCTTCTCGGTACCGAAGATCGGCCGTATCGCCGGTTGCTACGTCACCAACGGTGTCATCACTCGTAACTCCAAGGTGCGCTTCATTCGTGAGGGCACGATCATCTGGAAGGGCGAAGTGAAATCACTCCGTCGCTTCAAGGACGATGCCAAGGAAGTAGCCGCTGGCTACGAGTGCGGTATTGGACTGTCGGACTTCCAGGATCTGCGAGATGGCGACATCATCGAGACCTACGAGGAGCGCGAGATCGAGCGTTCGATCTCGTAGGGGCATGCGTCATGCATGACAGCAAAATGCATGTGCTGGCCCTCGAGCTTCGCCTGCGTTTCCCGCAGGCCCAGTCGTTGAAGGAAAAGCGGTCGATGATCCGTCCGATCATCGACCGTCTTCCGCGCCTCGGCGTGAGCGTTGCCGAAGTTGACGATCACGACGTGCTGAAGTCGGCGTGTGTTGGCGTCGTTACGGTGTCGGGAAGCGCTCGACAGGCAACCGAGACCATTGACGAGGCCGAGCGGCTCGTCTGGAGTCGACCCGACCTCGAGGTCGTATCGGCAGAACGAACCTGGATGGAGCTTGACGCATGACGTCGGCCGGCCCAGGTCTGAAGGGATTGTCATGAGTTCACGTCGTCGCCATGTGCAAGGTGGTGGTCGCGATCAAGGCGCGCAGCGAAGTTCGCGACTGAACGAACTGCTGCGCGAAATCATCGCCGAGGAACTAACCCGCATCGATGACGAGCGTCTGCGTTGGGTCAGCGTGACCCACGTGAAGACGGATCGCAGTCTCGACCGCGCCATCGTGTCCTTTACCGCGGCGCTCGGCGATGCCGACGATGAAGACTCGCTGATCGAAGTATTCGAAAGTCACCGCAAGCGGCTACAGGGTGCCATTGGCCGCCAGACCACCTTGCGTCGTACTCCGCCGTTGAGCTTTGAGCCCGACCAGCAGCTCCGAAGTGCCAACCGCATCGAAGAGCTCCTCGCCCAAGAGCGAAGCCGTCCAGGAAACAGCGCCGAGTCCGAAGACCTCTCCGAAGAGGAATAGCGATCGTGGCGCGCAAACAACGCGACCCCGGTCCAACCGGGTTCGCCATCGTCGACAAGCCGCGGGGTTGGACCTCGCACGATGTCGTTGCCAAGTCTCGTGGGGTGTTCAAGACCCGAAAGGTCGGGCACTCAGGAACGCTCGACCCCGACGCGACCGGTGTGCTGTTGCTCGGGGTCGGCAAGGCGACCAGGATTCTGCGGTTCCTCGACGGCGCCACGAAGTCCTACGTGGGCGACATCCGATTCGGGTCGGAGACCGATTCGCTCGATTCCACCGGTGTCGTCACGGTGGTCCATGACATGGACACGATCGATATCGACGTCGCTCGTACGGCCGCTGAAACACTGACGGGAGCGATCGAGCAGGTCCCGCCCATGGTCTCGGCGAAGAAGGTCGACGGTAAGCGGCTCCATGAGCTCGCTCGTGAGGGGATTGAGATCGAACGCAAAGCCGTGCCGGTTACGGTCCATCGGTTTGCGCTCGACGTGACAGACGATCCCATGGTTCTGCGCTGCGAGGTCGACTGCTCAGCAGGTACCTACATTCGGTCGCTCGCCGCCGATCTCGGCAAGGCCCTCGGCGGCGGTGCGCACTTGCATGGTCTGCGCCGAACTGCGATTGGTTCGTTCACCGAGGAGATGGCCGCACCGCTCGAATCGGTCAAACTTCGCCCGGCAGCGGAGTTTGTTCGAGATCTCGGTCTGATCGCTGTCGACGACGACGTGGCGATCGACGTTCGGTACGGCCGCGTGTTTCCAGCGGAACGAATCGGCATCGAAGGCTTTGGTGAAGGCACCGCTGGCCCGTACCCTTTAGTCGATGCTGCCGGTGAGCTCTTGGCGGTGTACGAACCTCATCGGGGAGGCACCATCAAACCTGCTGTGGTACTCGCCGAACCCCCGCCACCTACGACAAGCCCTGATACATCAGGCCCGAAGGAAGTGTCGTGAAGATCATCCGAGATAGCGATGAACAGCGCGTCGACGCGTGTGTTTTGACGACGGGAGCCTTCGACGGTGTGCACCGAGGTCATCAGACCGTGATCGGTGAAGTAATCGAGCGCGCAACGGCGAGGGGAGTGGCGTCGGCGGTCGTCACCTTTGACGTGCACCCGGCGACGGTGGTGCGACCTGACTCGGCCCCCAAGCTCCTGACCCGTCTGCCTCGCAAGCTGGAGATGCTCGAGTCGCTCGGTGTCGACGTCGTCTACGTCATCGAGTTCGATGCCGAGCGGGCAGCGACCACCGCAGCGGAGTTTGTCGACGAGGTTTTCGTACGGCGGCTCGGCGCAAAAGAGATCCTCGTCGGAAGCGACTTCAACTTTGGCAAAGGCCGCGAGGGCACGGTTGCGTTTCTCGAAGAAGAAGGCAAGGTCCACGGCTTCGACGTCGAGGGACTCGAACTTATCCGCCGAACGGAGACCGCAACCGAGCCAGTGTCGTCGACTGCGATTCGGCGAGCGCTCGTTGGCGGCGATGTCGAGGGTGCAGCCACGATGCTCGGGCGTCCCTTCGAGATGTGGGGCGAGGTTGTGCAGGGCGACCAGCGTGGCCGCACGATCGGATTTCCAACAGCGAATGTGCCACTACCCGATGATCTCGCGAGGCCAGCGAACGGGGTGTACGCCTGTCGCTATGTGCAGCCAGATGGAAGCGAGCATGCAGCCGCGGTCAACGTCGGTGTACGCCCGACCTTTTATGACAACGCCGAGACAGCAGTGCTCGAAGCGCATCTGCTCGACTTTCCGGGCTCCGGTGAGTCGGGAGACCTGTATGGCCAGGTCGCCAAAGTGCAGTTCTTGCATTTCCTGCGCAGCGAACGCCGCTTCAACGGCATCGATGAGCTGAAGGCCCAGCTGGACACCGACATCGCCGAAACCCGCCGCCTCCTCACCAACTAGAGATTTGTACAGAATTTGGACCCTGTGGGGTTACAAATCCTGTACAAAAACTGCGGAACGCTTTTGATTGGGTGGCGTTAGGCTAATCATGTCTGCACAACGCAGGCGTCCGCTCTGTAGTTCGAGCTGGGATCACGAAGCCTCGTGCTTCGAGTTGCTAGCGCGGCGAACGGGGCCGGGTCCTACACCCAAGGAAAAACTCATGGATTCTGTACTTCCTCCAAAAGAAGAAACGATGGCAAGTGTCCGCGAAGCCTTTGGCCTCGCAGAAACCGACACTGGTTCTCCCGAGGTTCAGATTGCGCTGCTTACCGCACGCATCTCGCACCTCACCGAGCACCTGAAGGATCACAAGAAAGATCACCACAGCCGCCGTGGACTCTTGATGCTGGTTGGTCAGCGTCGCCGGTTGCTCGACTATGTCAAAGACAACAACGTTGAGCGTTACCGCGAACTGATTACACATCTCGGCATTCGCCGGTAGGAATACGGAACGAGCGGCCCAGCGGCCGCTCGCTTTCGCGTTTGAGCGAGTTTCACGACGAAACTTTCTCAAGTGTGGCCCCATTGGGTCGAACTTGTCTGTAAGGATCTGCCCAGGAAACCTGGGAACAGAAAACCAGGAATCCTGGTGGCTCCGACCAACGTTGGAGCATGGAGAGCTACGGCTCACCAAACACGAATCGAGCCGAAGGTCGGCTCGACAGTCCGGCAAGGTGCCGGGCCATACAACCCGAGGCTTTCCTCGGGTGAAGGAGAAGCCAATTCATGGCTGAAAAGCATTCCGTCAGCGACGCCGTTATGGGCGCGCCTGACAAGATTATGTCGTTCGAAACGGGCCAGCTCGCTGGTCTCGCCGACGGCGCAGTGTTGGCCCAGCTGGGCAACACCATGGTCCTCGTGACCGCAACCTCAAGCGACAAGCCACGCGATGGCGCAAGCTTTTTCCCACTGACCGTCGATATGGAAGAGCGCAGCTATGCAGCTGGCAAGATCCCCGGATCGTTCTTCCGTCGTGAAGGCCGCGCAAGCGAAGCCGCAATCCTCGTCGATCGTTTGACCGACCGCCCGTTGCGTCCGAACTTCCCTGAAGGGTTCCGCAACGACGTTCACATCGTTGGCACCATCTTCGGCGCTGACATGGAGAACCCGTACGACGTTCTTGCAATCAACGCAGCGTCGGCTGCACTGATCATTTCCCGCATTCCGTTCGAATGCCCGATCGGCGCCGTACGCATTGCGTACACCGTCGACGGCGAGTGGATTCCACATCCGACCTACCAGGAGAGCGCCGAGTCGACCTTCGAAATGGTCGTTGCTGGACGCCTTCTCGACGACGACGATGTCGCTGTCATGATGGTTGAAGCCGGTGGCACAGACAAGACGTGGGGCGTCCACGAATCAGGTGGCCCAGTCGTCGACGAGAGCACCCTCGCAGAGGGCCTCGACGCCTCCAAGAAGTGGATCCGCCAGGCCATCGAACTCCAGGAGTCACTCCTCGAGAAGGTCGGCGCTCCAGAGAAGATGGACTTCCCGATCATGGGCGATTACAGCCCAGAGCTCGTGGCAGCCGTCGAGGCTGGTTTCGGTGACAAGATCGCCGCTACCCAGACCATCGCCGACAAGATGGACCGTCAGGGTGCTGAAAACGCACTCAAGGACGAGGTCAAAGAAGCACTCGCCGAGCAGTTCGCTGATGAAGCTGGCGCCATTGGCCAGGCATTCCAGTCGGTCAAGAAGGCCGCTGTGCGTAAGCGCATCGTCGACGAGGGACTGCGTATCGACGGTCGTGGCACCGCCGATCTTCGTCCGGTCTCTTCCGAGGTTGACCTCATCCCTACCGCACACGGATCTGGCTTGTTCCAGCGTGGCGAAACCCAGGTCATGAACATCACGACCTTGGGCATGGGACGCATGGACCAAATGATCGACGGCATCGACCCAATCGATCGCAAGCGCTACATGCACCACTACAACTTCCCGCCATTCTGCACCGGCGAGCCGGGCTTCATGCGTGGACCAAAGCGTCGTGAGATTGGCCACGGAGCGCTCGCAGAGCGCGCCGTGTTCCCCGTGATCCCGTCGATGGAAGAGTTCCCATACACCCTCCGTCTCGTCTCCGAAGTTCTCGGATCGAACGGTTCGTCGTCGATGGCATCGGTTTGCTCGTCAAGCCTCTCGCTGATGGACGCCGGTGTTCCGATCAAGGCACCCGTTGCCGGTATCGCCATGGGCCTCGTCAAGATGGACGACAAGTACATCACCCTCACCGACATCCTCGGTGCTGAGGATGCAATGGGCGACATGGACTTCAAGGTCACCGGAACGAAGGACTTCGTTACGGCCCTCCAGCTCGACACCAAGATCGACGGCATCCCAGCCGACGTTCTCTCCGCAGCCCTTAACCAGGCCAAGGACGCACGCCTCAAGATCCTCGACGTCATGACCGAAGCCATTCCGGCTCCGCGTGATGAGGTCGGTCCAACCGCTCCGAAGATCGTTTCCTTCGAAATCCCGATCGACAAGATCGGCGAAGTTATTGGTCCAAAGGGCAAGGTCATCAACGCCATCCAGGCCGAAACCGGCGCCGACATCTCTGTCGACGACGACGGCATGGTCGGCATCGTGTCGGTTGCGTCTTCGGACAAGGCCAAGGTCGAAGAGGGCGAGCGTCAGATTCGCCTCATCCTCGATCCACCAACCGCTGAGGTTGGCGAGGTCTACCAGGGCAAGGTTGTGAACATCACCAAGTTCGGTGCGTTCGTCAACATCCTTCCTGGACGTGACGGCCTCGTGCACATCAGCAAGCTCGGTGGCGGCAAGCGCATCGACAAGGTCGAAGACGTGCTCAGCCTCGGTGACGACATCGAAGTCAAGGTCGAAGACATCGACCCGAACGGCAAGATCTCCTTGCGTCCAACCGCCGATGGCGGCGGTGACGATGATGGAGACAGCGGTTCTGACGGTGGCAGCGATCGTGGTTCTCGTGACGGCGGCTCTGGCAACAGTGGCGGCGGTCGTAACCGTGACCGCGGTGACCGTGGCGGACGCGATCGCGGAGGCCGCGACAGCGGTTCGAGCGACTCGTCGAAGGGCGAGGCCCGTGAGGTCGCATCGTTCGAAGACAGCTTTGATGCTGCGCTCGCCGACGACTTGGGCGACCTCGGTCCAGCTCCAAAGACCAACCGCGGAGGACGCGGGCGTCGCCGCTAACTGTATTGCCTCACCTCTTCGAGGATCGGCAAACCCAAGTTTCTCGCCTAGCGGCTCGAAACTTGCCGTCGGTCCGAGGGGTAGACGCTTGCGGTAGTGATCTGCAACGTGTGTTTCTCGCCTAGGGGCTCGAAACTTGCGGTGAGGTCACAGCACCATTTTGAGGGAGGTCCCGGGTTCGCCCGGGGCCTTTCTCCGTTTTTGCGGATCTGTGGAGTCTGATGGCCGAATATCGACCCTCAGACTCCACAGAAGTCTTGTCGGTTGAGGTGTCGGAGATCGGCGCTGGGTGTCTACGCTGCCACGAGCACATGTCTGATCACCTCACCCGAACCACACTCGACAACGGTCTTCGAATCGTCACCGAGCACATGTCCTCCTCACGAACCGCCTCGTTAGGCGTTTGGGTCGCGGTTGGATCTCGCGACGAAACCCCCGAGCGTTCTGGGGCATCCCACTTTCTCGAACACCTCCTCTTCAAGGGCACCGAGGACCGCTCCGCCCGAGCCGTCGCCGAAGCAATAGACGGCGTCGGCGGCGACATGAACGCATTCACCGCCCGGGAGCACACCGCGTTCTACACGCGGGTACCAGCATCGGCTCGTCGCATGGCCACCGATGTTCTCTTCGATGTTCTTCGACGTCCAGCGCTCCGTGAGAGCGACGTAGACGCCGAACGGATGGTGATCAACGAGGAGCTCGTCGCTGCCTACGACACGCCCGACGACGTCGTCCACATTGCGCTGTACGAAGAACTCTTCGACGGGCATTCCCTCGGTCGAGAGGTCCTCGGCGATCCGGACACGATCGACGCCATGCGATCTACCCACATTGCTGACTTCCACTCGACCTGGTACCAGCCAGCAAACCTGGTGATCTCCGCTGCTGGCGACGTGGACCATGAGGAAATTGTCCAGATGGCCGAACAACACTTCGGCGACCTCTCGCTCGGAGACGCTCCCACGAGACTTCCCGTGAGCGAGGTCGAGGAGAAGGTCGTCGTCACCGAGCTGCCGGTCGAACAGGTGCACGTCGCCCTCGGTTGGCGCTGCCTCGGCCATGGCGATCCCCGTCGTTACGCGCTGGCGATGGCAAATCAGATTCTCGGCGGCTCTCCCTCTTCGCGTCTGTTCCAGAGCATCCGTGAGGACCAGGCGCTTGCCTACACGGTCTTCTCCCAGACGTCGGGGTATGCCGACACCGGTTCGGCCAGCATCTATGCCGCAACGTCGGCACAACGCGGCGGCGAGCTGATCGCGGCGCTCCAGGTCGAGATGAAACGATTCGTCGACGAGGGCATTACATCCCACGAGCTCGAGCTTGCCCGCACCGGCCTTGAGGGTTCGGTCATTCTCGGACTCGAGGATTCGGGCTCACGCATGAGCCGGATGGCGACGAGCGAAGCAATGCGGCGAAACATCGTTCCAATCGATGAGTTTCTCCAGCGACTCGCAGCGGTCACCGTCGACGATGTCAACAGCGTCATTGGCGACGTCTTTGGAACCCCGTCGATTACCTCGCTGGTCGGCTCAACCGAAGCGCTCGCCCCGCTCAGCTGACACGACTACTGGGCGACCAGAGAACGCCTATGGAGCTCGGCAGCCGAAACGAACGCGGCACGAACACGGTCGCATCGCTCGGCATACGGCTCGATCTGCTGAACGGTTCGATGCCACTTGTTGTGCGAGAGCGACGGGTCGAGCATCGCCATCAGCGTCGCGTACTTGCTGACTTTCGACGGCCGATGTCCATGCGCCCACAGCCACCGATCGATAGTGCTCGCAACGCCGGCTGATTTCGTTTCGACGATCGCCAGCTCCGGAATCGAGATTGCCTGCACTCCCTGGAGGTGAGCGGCGGAGAGCCCGGTATCGATCGTGACCCTCGAGTTGCTGGCGACGTGCAAGAACGTTGTTCGTGAATACGTGGTCCGGAGTACGGGCCGAAGGTGGTGCGCACAGCCGCGGCCGGCCAGCGTCCGGTCGACAAATTCGAGACCCGACCCAAGGCGGGTGGGCTGATCGGCTGGATGCGACTGACGGAGCTTCACGTTCTGTCCGCGAGGTCCGCGGACCTTGACCTCCGCCATACATTCGCCGCTGTCGAGGTACGTCCGCGTGCGAACCTTGAATCGCTGGCGTCGGCCAGTGGCCGAGGTGTGATACGACGAGCGCTCCGCATCATCGAAATACACGGACCGATAGCCGAAGCTTCGACGTGCATTGATCTCGAGGACCACACAACTCGAAACGAGGCTGCCCAAGAACGCATCGAGCTCGACCAGCGGAAGCAGGTACTTACGGTCGACGCGGTTCAGTAGGTCGGCGGTCGCGTTCAGCTGATCGAGCGAGACCGGAGCGAACGCATCGATGTAACGGAACGTCATTGTGGAACCGGCGGTGGTTGCAACGTCGGTGACGTCGACGGCCGGGCGTGTTCGCGTAGGTCGATCGTTGGGGATGCGGGGAGTGACGGCCGCTCCTCCGGCGGATCGTTCTCACGGTAGCGAACCTGGACCGTCGTGGAGTCATTGATCAGATCGACTCGAAGTACCCGCAGGGTCAGGACTCGGCCGTCGATCACGGTGTCGAGCCGGTCACGGATCTCGCTGGAGCGGGCTGTGGCTCGATCGAGCACGATGGTTCGGACCTGCACGTCGGAAAGTAGCCGAGGGTGTCCGACGAGGAACACGGTGGCGACGAGGGCTCCCATTGCGGCGAGCGGCATCCAGAGCGGCCCGGTTGCAATTCCACCGATCATGCCGAGGATGAGCGCACAGAAGTAGAACGACATCTCCTCGTGGGTCATCTCGTCGGATCGAAGGCGCACGATGCTGAGCAATCCAAACAGCCCGAGACCTAACCCAGCGCTTACCTCGGAGTTTGTCAGCAGCATAGAAATGCTGAGAACGCCCAAGTTGAGCGTGCACAGCGCCACTGCGACGTCGCGTCGGTGGAAGCGTGGGACGAAGACGACGAACACGAGAAACAACAGGCAAGCCACGTCCGCGCCCGCCAAAATCATTTGACTCTGTTCCACTACCGCCCCCGCAACTCGCTGTTCAGCTCCCGTTAACGGTAACGCAACCTCGGCATCCATTTCGTCATCGGGCTAGCGAATTTCGGTCGTCGGAAACCGGGCACTCAACTCAGCGCTGTACGGGCCGATGTAGGCCGTATGGCCCAGATTGACCTGTCTCATGATCGCGAGTCCATAACCGAGTTCCATCGCCACGATCCAATCGGCGCAAGGAACCACTGGTCCGTAGCATCGAGCGATCCAAACGATATGGCGGTCATTGGCGATCGAGCCCGAACGCTCGCTGCTGCGTGGCGCTCTCCGGTAGCAGATCGTGTGTCGTTCATCACCGATCGGGTTGCCGGTAAGACCGTGCTCGACATCGGCTGTGTTGCACACGACACCGAGCGGATGACCTCTGGTCGATGGCTTCACGCACACGTTGCCCAGGCGGCCAAGAGCTGTATCGGTGTCGACATCTTGGACACCGGAGTAGAGGCCATGCGCTCGGCTGGCTACGACGCCGTCGTCCACGATCTGTCGTTCGGACTCGGACCGCTCGCCGAGCTCGGCCCCTTCCAAGTGATGGTGGCCGGCGAGCTCATCGAACACGTTGGCAACCTCGACATGTTGTTCGCCGCGGCCCAAGAAGGTCTGAGCGCCGATGGCGAGCTGATCATCACCACGCCGAACCCCTACGCTCCCGCCCGTGTCCGCGCTGGTCAACGCGGCGACGCCTGGGAGAACGTCGACCACATTCTGTACGCCTTTCCGAGCGGCGTTGCGGAGTTGGCCGAGCGCCACGGTCTGGTGCTTGCCGAGGCCGCAACCACAACCCCGCAGCGTCGTACTTCCCAGTCGCCGCTGCGATGGCTGAAGCGCACGGTGGCACGAAGCCACTGGCATCGTCGAGGATTTGCGACCACTGGCGCAAGGGCGCGGGCAGTGGTGCTCGACCGAACAGACGCGATCGACAGGCTCGCTCACCGCGCGTCTGGCACTGCGTTGATGCGCCGCCTCGGAGTGCGCCGGCAATTCGTTGGCGAGACGTTCATTTACGTCGTTGCTCGAGCACCGCTCGACTAACAGCGGGACCAAACCCGCGAGCTAGTGGGCGAACGAGGTCGGCGAACTAGGCTCCACGCCATGATCCGTGTCGCAGTAACAGGTGCAGGTGGTCGAATGGGTGGCGAGGTCTGCCGAGCGGTCGAGGCCGCCGAAGATCTGCTGCTCGTCGCGGGCGTCGACCCGTCGGTTGAGGGGGAGCGGCTCGGCGATATCAACCACATCACGTCAGCGCCAGCAGCTGATGTCGTCGCCGTTGGCGCGGTCGATCAGCTCAACCCGGACGACATCGATGTCGTCATCGACTTCACCCATCTCAACGTCAGCCGGACCGTCCTCGACTGGTGTGGGGCCAACGGCGTTCATGCGGTCGTCGGTACGACCGGCTTTAGCGCAGAGGATCTCGATGCGTTCCGTGCTGCGTTCGTGAACAGCAATGCGATCATCGCACCGAACTTTGCAATCGGTGCCGTCATGATGATGCGGATGGCCGAACTCGCGGCGCCGTTCTTCGAGACGGCTGAAGTCATCGAGTTCCATCACAACGCGAAGCGCGATGCTCCATCGGGCACAGCGATGATGACCGCCCAACGAATCGAGGCTGCGAAACAAGCCAGCGACTCGGAATGGGATACGGACCCGACCGAACAAGAGGTCGTGGCTGGTGCCCGAGGAGGCAAGGTCGGGGGAGTGGGCGTCCACGGCGTGCGTATGCACGGAATGGTCGCGCACCAGGAGGTCATCTTTGGGACCACCGGCGAAACACTGACCATCCGGCACGACAGCATCCACCGAAACTCCTTTATGCCCGGCGTGTTGCTCGCGACCCGCCGTATCGGCGAACAACATGGGCTCACCCTCGGCCTCGATGTTCTCCTTTTCGGCGAAGCAACATCCAGCTGACCTATTGCCGGCGATTCCCACATACCGATGAACGAGTATGTTCTTCAACGATTTTGACCTATCGGCCCGACGTCCCAGCGCAGTCTGAAGTATCGTCAGGTCATGGTCACGATCGACACACCGCGTATGGATCTCGACGCGATCCAGCCGTCGATTCGCCCGTACTCAAGCGAGGATTTCGCGTGGGCTGTCGAACTGCTGGAAAGCACCGGTGGCCGGTATCGCGTGCGCCGCGGGCTGGTGGTCGACGTGGCTGTTCTTCCCGGTCTGATCGCCGAGCGCGGCGGACAGATGGTGGCCTTGCTTACCTTGGCCCGCCATCGCGAAGAGCTCGAACTTTCCGTCATTGCCTCGGCGCCATTCGATGACGAACTGGTCGGCCTGTTGATCGATGCAGCCAAGACGTACGCCCCGCCGATGTGTCGTCGGGTCTACACCATTTGTTCAAATGCGGACTTCGAGGTTCAGCGAGCCCTGCAACGCTACGGGTTCCGCCTCTGTACGGCCCGGCCCGGTGCGATCGATGCTGTCGCCCGCCGCAGTCAGTCATCGCTGACTCGAACGGTCGACGGCGTGCCGGTACGCGACGAGATCGAATTCGATCAGCTCCTTCCGTAACGCTGTGTTCCTCACCCCCCGCTGGCTTCTCTCTCACCTCTTCGCGGTCTCTGTCGTCGCTGCGTTTATCGCCGCGGGGTTTTGGCAGATCGAACGGCTGAACGAACGCCAGGACGAAAATGTCTTGGTGGAGTCGCGCATGGACGCACCTGTTCTGCTCAGTGAGGTCATCGGCGATGACCCGAGCTCACTCGAGTTTCGGAGAGTTCAGGTGTCGGGGACGTACAACTCCGGCCAGGAGATCCTCATCGCCAATCGCAGTGACGAAGGCGCACCCGGCTTTTGGCTATGGACGAACCTTGAGACTGCCGATGGTGACCTGCTCGTGAACCGGGGCTTCGTCAACCGCGGTGTCATCTTGGGAACGCAAGGTTCAGCGCCGCTCACCGATGCTGACGCCGAATCTGCTCCGCTCGTGATCGAGGGCCTCTTGCGCGAAGGTCTCGATGACGGCCGGGTCAGCGAAGACGAATCGCAACTCACCCGACCCGACGCCCGGTTGGCCGCAGAGCTGCTCGGCCTCGACCCAGCGCTCGATGCTGGGTTCTACCTTGAACTCGATGCCCAGGAACCGCCTCGTATCTCGTCGATTCCAACACCGGTGCCGGCTCCAGATCTCGGTGAGGGTCCGCATCGCAGCTACGCGTTTCAGTGGTTCACCTTCGCGACAATCGGCGCCATTGGATATGCACTCGTGCTGATACGGATCCGACGAGGCGACCAAGCGCGAGGCGACGTCCCCGTCTAGCGGCAAGATTGGTGGCGCTCGCGTGCGACGCGACCTGATGGCTCAATGTCGCTCGTGCTGATGGCTCAATGCCGCTCGTGGCTAAGGTCGCGCACAATCCGCGGTAACCTCAGGGTCGGAAAAGGAGAGCGAAATGGCTCGGTTCGGAAATGTACTCACGGCGATGGTCAGCCCGTTTAGCGCGGATGGATCACTAGATGTCGAGGGTGCAAAGAAGTTGGCGAAGTGGCTCGTCGCTAACGGCAATGACGGCCTTGTCGTTGCTGGCACCACGGGCGAAAGCCCAACGCTCACCCACGACGAACAGATCGAGTTGATCGCTGTCGTCGCCGATGCCGTCGACGTCCCTGTTATTGCCGGAACCGGTAGTAACGACACCCGGGCAGCGGTCGAACTCACCGAACGAGCGTCGCAGACCGGTGCTGCCGGCATCTTGTCGGTCACGCCGTACTACAACCGTCCATCACAAGATGGCTTGCTCGCGCACTTCCGCGCCGTTGCGCAATCGACCGACCTTCCGGTGATGTTGTACGACATTCCCGTGCGAGCCGGCCGAAAGATCGCAACCGAAAACCTGATCGCACTGGCCCAAGAACCAAACATCGTGGCGCTCAAAGATGCGGCCGGCAACCCCGCCGAGACCGCAGTGGTTATTGCCGAGACCGACGACGATTTCGACGTGTACTCCGGCGACGACGGCCTGACCCTGCCACTGCTGTCGGTAGGCGCTGTTGGCGTCGTTGGTGTCGCCACACACTGGGCGGGCGTTGAAACCAGCCAGATGGTGCAAGCGTTCCTCGCCGGTGACGTGAACGAGGCCATCAGGCTCAACCAACACCTGCTTGCCTCATGGGACATCGAGACCGGCGACTCGCGGCCGAACCCAATCCCGAGCAAGGTCATGTTGCGGCTCCTCGGCCTGCCCGGCGGTGATTGTCGTCTGCCGATGGGACCAGAACCAGCGGGACTCGAAGACATGTGCCGCAAAGTGCTCTCGAACCTGGGGCGGCCAGACTTCTAATGGCGCAACCAGTTCGAATCACCTTCCTCGGTGGGCTTGGCGACATCGGCCGAAATTGCGCGGTCCTCGAGTCCGATAACCGGATGGTCATTCTTGACTGCGGGCAGATGTTTAGCGACGA
Organism: uncultured Acidimicrobiales bacterium; assembly: GCA_938002955.1. GTDB lineage: Bacteria > Actinomycetota > Acidimicrobiia > Acidimicrobiales > SHLQ01 > SHLQ01. Next base: position 31,947 of record CALLAA010000039.1, on the reverse strand, counting down.
GACCCAACCAGGTGTCGAGTCCATCATCCCGGACTTCACGTACCTGATCGAGAACGCCGACCGAATCGATGGATGCATCGTTACCCACGCGCACGAGGATCACATCGGTGGGCTCACCTACCTCCTGCAGGCAATCCCATCGCTCGAGCTCGACTTTTACGGCACGCCGTTCACATTGGGCCTGGTGCGTCACAAACTGCAGGAGAAGAACCTGCAGAGTCGCGGCAACCTGCACGTCGTCGCCGACGGCGAGAAGCGCAAGGTCGGACCATTCGATTGTGAGTTCTTGCCGGTCACACACTCGACACCTTCGGGTCTGATCACGGCGTTCACGACCCCACAAGGCGTGATCTTGCACTCGAGCGACTTCAAACTCGATCACACGCCGGTCGATGGGCGCGTGACCGACCTTGCGCGGATTGGTTCGCTCTCGATCGATCCGGGTATCCGGTTGCTGCTCGCCGACTCGACCAATGCAAACTCGCCCGGACAGTCAACGTCGGAGTCCGAGGTCGGGGGAGTGCTGCGGAGCCTCTTCCACCAACATCGCAATCAGCGCATCATCGTTGGGGCGTTTGCAAGTCACATTCACCGCGTCCAACAGATCGCCGAGGTCGCGCTCGAGCAGGACCGCACCATTGTGACCTTGGGCCGTTCGATGAAGCGCAATGTTGCGCTCGCCCGCGACCTTGGTCTGCTCAAGATTCCGGACAACCGAATCGTCGACATCGATGATGCCGACGACCTCGATCCGCTCAAGACCTGCATTATCTCGACGGGCAGCCAGGGCGAACCTCGCTCGGCGCTCACGTTGATGGCAGCCAACGACAGTCGCTGGATCACGATCGGTCCAAAGGACACGGTCATCTTTAGCTCACATCCGATTCCGGGTAACGAGGCAGCGGTTGGTCGCGTTCGGTCGGGGCTCGCCCGGCAAGGGGCCACCATTGTCCACTCCGGCCAAGTCGACGTACATACGACTGGTCATGGCAAGCAACAAGAACTGCTCGCGTTGCATGGCGTTGCGAACCCCGAGCTCTTCGTTCCGGTACATGGTGAGTACGAACACCTCGTTGGCCACGCAGAGCTTGCGATGCGTCGTGGAATGTCGCCAGAAAACGTGTTGGTGGCGACCGATGGTGACCAGTTGTTGCTCACCGACGACGGTATTAGCAAAGACGGCCAGGTCTCCGGTGAGTACATCTATATGGACGGTACTGCCGAGCCGATCACCGAGGGGATCCTGAACGAGCGGCTCCTCATGGGGCAGGCAGGGTTTGTTGCGGTGATTATCGAGGTCGACCTCGCCGAGCGCGACATTGTCTTTGGTCCGCTCATCGAATCCCGCGGTTGGGCGTCACACACCGAACGCTTCGATCTCGAAGCGGGCGCGGCGAGCGAAGCCCGGGCAGCGATCGAAGCGGTGCTCGCGAACTCTGGTGATGCTCGTGAGGTCGAGAAGGCCGCTCGCCGTTCGGTGGGCCGTTACGTCGCTGCAGCCACGCGCCGGCGACCGGTTATCGTGCCGATCGTTCGCACGTACGAACCGCCGACGTCGTAGTCGACCGAAATTTCGTCGAGATCCACGTTCGCGCGTAACGCGCGTGCTGCCATACACTGCGCGCGAAATGACCGCACGCTGTCGGTGTCGTCCACTAGTGTTGGGCCACTGTGGCAACCAAATCGAAGACCTCCTCTAGCCGTTCGCGCTCCACTGGTTCGCGTGCAAAGAACAGCCGCGGCCGCACCCCGGCAAGCCGCAAAGGCACGACCACCCGCAAAACTGCTGCAAAATCAACAGCAAAGAAGCGTTCAACTCGCAAGCCCGCGGCGCGCCCGACCGTTGCAGAGACGTTTGGGCAAGCCCTCGACGGGCGTGGGGCGGACCTCTTTGGGCTCTTTCTCATCGTCGCTGGCATTTTGTGTGCCCTCGGTATTTACAGCGGTACATCCGGACTGCTCGGACGGGCATTCGACGAGGGCTTCGGTTGGGCCATGGGCGTTTTCCGTTACCTCGCGCCGTTCGCAATCGTCGCTGCGGGCCTCGCCGTCATCCGTCGGGGTGGCGAAGCACACGCGCTGCCTCCCCACTTCGTCGTTGGCGGCATCGCCGCCATCATCTCGATGACCGGTCTTGTGCACCTCGCTGGCGATAGCCCGTCGTGGGGAAGCTCGGTTGCCGAGTTCTCTGGCGCCGGTGGCGTTCTCGGCCTAGCTGTCGGCGGGCCACTGCTCGCTATCGCCAGTTTCTGGGGAGCTCTGCTCATCCTGCTCGCGGTCGGAATCGGCGGTCTGATCGTTATGACCGGCAGTTCGCTCCAAGGACTCCTCAACGCTATGGCCAACGGGGCGCGCCCTCTTGCCGGCGCCGCTGCGAACTCCACACGATCGCTCTTTGTCATCGACCGCGATCGGACCGTCGACGACGAAATTGATCTCCGAGACAATGACGAGCCAACGCCGTCCATACACATCGGCGGCTCCACCGACGACACGTTCATCGACGAGGACGGCCAAGCGCTCGACGCCACAATCGAAATTCCGGTACCGCGCGAAGACCCCGAGCCCGCCCCCGCAGCACCCACCGAACCGGCCGTATTCGATCAAGACATCGACATTCCAACGCCCACCGTTGTGGTGCCCGAGGTACTGACCCCTCCGCAGCAGCTCGAAACCGAGCTTGCGGTCACGACCCAAGGCGACCGGACATGGGTACTGCCATCGATGTCCTTGCTAAGTCGCTCCGGCTCTCAAGATGTCGATCAAGACGCCGTCATCGCCCGGGGCCGAACGCTCGAACGTGCGCTCGCTGAACACGGAGTCGAGACCCGACTGATCAACATGGTCGTTGGCCCGACCGTGACTCGTTTCGAGCTCGAGCTCGGACTGGGCGTCAAGGTCTCTCGAGTCAAGAACCTCAGCGACGACATCGCCTATGCAATGGCATCGCCAGACGTACGAATCATCGCTCCGATTCCCGGTAAGCAGGCAATCGGTGTCGAGGTTCCCAACGAACACCGCCAGATCATCGCCGTTGGCGACATCCTTGGGTCGTCTGAAGCCCGCGCTGCGAGCGGACCAATGGAGGTCGCGATCGGACGCGATATCAATGGCAAGTCGCTCCTGGCCGATCTCTCGAAGATGCCGCACACGCTCGTCGCTGGTGCGACCGGCGCCGGAAAGTCCTCGGGCATCAACTCGATCATCACGTCGCTGCTCATGCGCAACACGCCCGACGACGTCCGCATGATACTGATCGATCCCAAGCGTGTGGAGATGACCCAGTACGAGCGCATCCCGCACCTGCTCACCCAACCAGTGACCGACCCCAAGAAGGCAGCAAACGCACTCGCGTGGGCCGTACGCGAAATGGAACGCCGCTACGAGCTGCTCGAAGAGTGCCGCTTCCGCGATATCGGCGGCTACAACGCTGCATTCGACAAAGGCAAGGTAAAGGCCAAGCTCGGCGAGCTCGGTCCCGACGGTGAACCTCGCGAATTCAAGCGCCTGCCGTACATCCTCGTCGTGGTCGACGAGCTCGCCGATCTCATGATGGTCGCAGCACGCGACGTTGAGGATTCGATCGTCCGCATTGGTCAAAAGGCACGAGCCGTGGGCATCCACATGGTGATCGCCACCCAACGCCCGTCCGTCGATGTGATTACCGGTCTGATCAAGGCCAACGTGCCCGCACGTATTGCCTATGCCGTATCGAGCATGCAGGACAGTCGAGTGATCTTGGGAGCTCCTGGAGCCGAACGCTTGGTCGGTAAGGGCGACATGCTCTTCCAAGACCCAACGAGTTCGACGCCGCTGCGGTTGCAGGGCGCGTGGGTCGAAGAGTCAGAGGTCAAGAAGATCGTCGACCACTGGCGTCAGCAGAGCTACGACGAACTGTCCACCGAAGAGACCGAGGTGCTCGGTGGCGGCGATGTCGCACCCCAGATCGTCGACGCTCCAGCGGCTCCGGCAGCGGGTGGACTTCCACCGGTTTCGTCTACACCTGACCTCTCGGGAATGCCAGGAATGGCGCCATCTGCTCCGGCAGACGGCGACATGATCACCGCAGATCGTGCTTCCGAGGACGATACCGACGATCTTTTATGGCAAGCAATGGAGCTCGTCGTGTCGTCCGGTTTGGGCTCGACGTCGATGCTTCAGCGCAAATTGAGGGTCGGTTTCTCGCGTGCTGGGCGGATTATGGACGAGTTGGAGCAAAAGGGAATCGTCGGGCCGAGCGAGGGGTCCAAGGCTCGCGAAGTCTTGCTCACGCCAGAACAGCTCCAGCAGCTCCGCAACGGCTAATCAACCCGGCATACTCTTGCCGTGGGATTTCTGTCTGAACCAACAATCATCGTCGCGATCATTGAGGTGGCGATCGGACTCGCGCTTCTGACGAAAGCTGCCGACCTGTTTGTCGATGGCGCAGTAGCGATCGCCGGCGCCGCCAAAATTTCGCCCGTCGTCGTCGGCGCGGTGATCGTCGGATTCGGCACCAGCGCCCCCGAGCTGCTCGTCAGCGGCCTCGCAGCGCTCAACGGCGACGTCGACCTCGGTGTCGGCAACATCGTTGGGTCCAATGTGGCCAACCTGTCGCTGGTGCTCGCCGCCGCCGCTCTCGTTGTGCCTTTGCTCGTTACGAAGGCCGTCATTGCCCGAGAAGCTCCCGTGAGCCTGCTCGCCGTGCTGCTGTTCGCGTTCTTTACCATCGGCGGATTCGCCGTGTGGGAGGGCGTGGTCATGTTGGCCGTGCTCGTAGCGATCCTCAGCTGGATCGTCTTCGGCGGCCACGAGGATTCGATCGAAGAGATCGATTTCGACCCGGAACAAACGGTGACCAAGAGCGTGATCGAGACCATCGGTGGCCTCATCGGGACGCTCATCGGCGCTCAGCTGATGGTGTGGGGTGCGCTCGCGATCGCCGCAGAGTTCGGCGTCACCGGTGGGTTCATCGGGTTTACGCTCGTCGCTCTCGGAACGTCTCTCCCCGAATTGGTGACCGCTGTCGCCGCTGCCAAGAAAGGCGAGACCGAACTCATCCTCGGCAATCTGCTCGGGTCGAATGTATTCAACAGCCTCGCCGTCGGTGGTGTGATCGCCGTGCTGGGGGCGGGGGAGATCAGCGACGAACTCATGCGCACCTATGGCATTGCGATCATGGTGGTCGTTACCACGCTCGCCTGGGTGTTCATGGTTGTCCGCAAACGGATCAGCAAGCCAGAGGCCATCGTGCTGCTGACCGTGTACGTCGGTGCCATTCTGTTGATCTCAGAGACGGGCGCGGGCGAAGCGATCCGCGATGTCATTGAGTCCATTGCGTGAGCGCACCTATATCCTGAGCTAGTGGTTGGACAATATTGGATCGAGACCCTCGGGTGTCCCAAGAACGAGGTTGATTCGGACAAGCTCGTTGGCACGCTCGACGCCGACGGGATGATCCAAGCCGAACGGCCCGAAGACGCCGACCTCGTCGTCGTCAATACGTGCGCCTTCATCGAGTCCGCTCGTCAAGAGTCCATCGACACGGTCCTGTCTCTTTCCGAGCAAGCCGAGGACGCCCGCGTGGTCGTCACTGGCTGCATGGCCGAGCGGTACGGCGACGAACTCGCCGACGCGTTACCCGAAGCCGACACGGTCGCCGGCTTTGGTGTTCCCGTGACACTGGGTCGCAAACCTACCGAACCGGCGATTCCGTCGTTCGATCTGCTGAACCTGCCCCGCCCCGCCTCGTCGCGGCCATGGGCATACGTCAAGATCGCCGAAGGCTGCGACCGCAACTGCGGCTTCTGCGCGATCCCGACCTTTCGAGGGCCGCAGCGCTCCCGTACTCACGAGTCGATTCTCGACGAAGTGCGCGGCCTTCAGGCCAAGGAGATCGTTCTCGTCGCCCAAGACCTCGCCGCGTTTGGTCGAGACCAAGGCAAAGGCGAACGAAGCATCGTTGCACTCGTCGGCGAAGTGGCAGCGATCGTCGACCGGGTACGGCTGCTCTACCTGTACCCATCGGACCTCACCGAGGAACTGATCCAGGCCATTCTCGCGACCGGCGTCGAGTACTTCGATCTGTCGTTGCAACACGTGAGCCGTCCCCTCATGCGGCGAATGCGACGGTGGGGTGACGGCGAACGCTTCCTCGAGCGGATCGACTACATCCGCAGCATCGCTCCAGAAGCAGCGTTTCGTTCGAACTTCATCGTTGGCTATCCCGGCGAGACCGAAGAAGATCATGACGCCTTGCTCGACTTCATCGAACGAGCCCAGCTCGACTGGTGCGGGTTCTTTGCCTACTCCAAGGAGGACGGCACGTACGCTGCAGAACTCGACGGCGAGGTCCCCGCCGACCTCATGCAAGAACGGCTACGTGAACTCACCGAGTTGCAAGACGAGATCACGGCGTCACGTCGCGATGCCTTGATCGGCCAAACGCTTCGTGTGCTCGTCGACGCTCCTGGAGTTGGACGAACCCATCGCGAGGCACCAGAGATCGACGGAATCGTCTACGTACGCGACGATTTAGCCGTGGGAGAACTACACGAGGTCGAGATCATCGGGGCGCTAGGCCCGGATCTGATCGGCGCTGGCGCATCGGTCGACGAGGACGTCACGTGACGACTCAAGAGAGCACCGACGTCGGCGCCATGCACCACATCGGGCACTTTCTGTCGAATCCCGCCAACATGATTACCGCAGCTCGGATCGCGGCATCGCCCATACCGTTCGCACTGATTCTGGCGAGCGAAGACACCGGCGGCGCGTCATGGTGGGCGTTCATCCTCGGTTGGATCTTTGCCGCCACCGACCTGCTCGATGGCTGGCTGGCCCGCAAGTACGACCTCATCAGCCGGACCGGAGCGTTCCTCGATCCGCTCGCCGACAAGATCGTTGTGCTCGGAGCCATGTTCTGTTTGGTCGCGGTCGATCGGTACCACTGGATCCCGGTCGCCCTGATCCTCATTCGCGAGATCGTTATCACCGGGTTCCGCAGCTACTGGGTCAAGAAGAACCGCGCGGTACCGGCCCGCAAGCTTGGAAAGTACAAGTCGATCTTCCAGGGCCTTGCTCTCCAAGCAGCGCTGTTCCCGCCCTTCCAGGATCAAGATGTCATCGTGCAACTCGCGCTCTGGTTTGCGGTTGCCTTCACGCTCTATTCGGGCCTGCGATACCTACTCGACGGTTCGGCAGCCACCCGCTTGAGCGGAAATATCAATGAGAAAGCGAACGACTGATGCGGTGTGAAGTAGTAGCGGTTGGTTCCGAGCTCCTCCTCGGACAGATCAACGACACGAACTCGTCCTGGATTGGCCAGGAGCTCGCCGCCGTAGGTATCGACTCCTACTTTCAGACAAAGGTGGGCGACAACCTCGACCGGATGGTGAGTGTCATCGCTAGCGCCCTCGACCGTAGCGACGCGGTTATCTGCACGGGTGGCCTCGGCCCGACCCAGGACGACATCACACGCGACGCAATCGCGGAGGTTATGGGTGTCGACCTCGCGACCGACGAGGCCTTGATCGACAAGATCCAGTCCATGTGGGGCCTCACCGGGCGGCAGATGCCGGAGAACAACAAGCTGCAAGCTCGTATACCGGTTGGGGCGAGCCCAATTCCTGTACAGCCGGGGACAGCCCCGGGCATCGTGGCTGAGTTCGTGCACCACGGGGAGACCAAGGTCATCTATGCGGTCCCGGGCGTGCCATGGGAAATGCAGGAGATGATGAACGGCTTCATCATCGACGACCTGGTGATGCGTTCGGGAAGCACGGCGATCATTCGAAGCCGCACGCTTCGCACGTGGGGAACGTCAGAGTCCGGTCTCGCCGAACAGCTCGCCGACGAAATCACGCGCCTCGATGACGTGGGCACTGCCGACGGGGGCGTCACGCTCGCGTTCCTCGCCAGCGGCATGGAGGGTCTCAAGGTCCGCATCACCGCAAAGGGGCCAGACGAGGCGACCGTCGCCGGGATGCTCGACGACGAGGAAGCTCGAGTCCGTTCGATCATTGGGCCAATCGTTTTCGGGCTCGACGATCAGACGATGGAGTCCGTCGTGCTGGATCTTTGCGCCGAACAAGGTCTGACGATCGGCACCGCCGAATCGCTCACCGGAGGACTTATTGCGCAACGTCTCACGGCCACTCCTGGGTCGTCTAAGGCGTTTCGGGGTGGAGTTATTACCTACGCCACAGATGTGAAGACAGCGCTTCTGAACGCTCCTGAGGGGCCGTCGGTTAGTGAGGAGATGGTCGAAGCAATGGCGCTTGGTGCATGTGAGGCGCTCGGCGCCGATGTCGCGGTCGCCACGACCGGTGTCGCTGGCCCCGATGGCTGGGAAGGCATCCCGCCGGGGACTGTTTGGGTTGCAACGTGTGTCGACGGCGTCGTCGAGAGCCAGTTGCTTCGCTACAAGACCGATCGCAATCGGATTCGGAACTACACCACGATTACGGTGCTGAACGCCCTGCGCAAACGACTTATCGAGCGGGCCGAGCATCGCTAACCCGCGGTCTGGGCTCGTCGACGGAGACAGCGGGCGGTGGGCGAAACAGCCATAGCCGTTCCGCCCACCGGGTTCACCACGGAGTAGACGGCGGATTCATGTCTCCGGTGGTGAACCAATCGAACCACGCTCGATGAGCTGTGGTCCGAGAAGTTGCTCGGGCGGAACAGAGTCGCCACGAATGAGATCGAGCAGCGACGCTACGGCGGTCCGGCCGAGCCGTTCAAAGGGTTGCGCCATCGTCGTGATTTGGTATTCCGGATACCGAAGTGTGATCCCATCGAATCCGACGATGCTGACATCGGTGGGAACGTCGATCCCATGCTCGTTCGCGTAGCGCAGCAACCCAATGGCCATGTCGTCGTTGCACGCAACGATCGCATCTGGCGCGGCGGCAAAGATCTCGGGGGCCCGCTGGTAGGCCGTCTGGCCGTGGAAGTCACCAGGAAAGATCAGCGACTCATCGACCGCCAGTCCGAGCTCCTCGTGGGCTGCTCGAAAGCCACGTAGACGCTGGTTGGCGTCGACCCGGCTCTGTGGTCCGGCGAGCATCGCAACCCTCCGGTGCCCGTGTCTCAGGACTTCAGCGGTCAAGAGATGCCCGGCGGTGAGGTTGTCTACATCGACCACGGGAACGTCGGTACGTCGAGGATGTGCGCCGAGCAGAACCGTTGGGATGTTTGCATCGAGAAGCTCCTCGACCCACTGCTCGCCAATGGCGACCACACTGATAATCACCCCATCGACGAGACCATCGCTCAGCAGGTTCTGCACCGCAATTGCGGGCTTTTGTGAGTCGAGGATCAACATAAGTCCCTCGTCGTGCACACTCGCTGCGGCAGCAACCGACTGCACGATCGACGTTGCATATGTGTTGCCGACGAGCTCTTCGCTGCCCAACACGAGTCCGATCACCGACGTGCGACCACCAGCGAGATTCTGGGCGGCACGATTCGGTCGGTACTTGAGCGACGAGGCGGTGCTCAGAACCCGTTCTCGAACGTCGTCTCGGACGCCGCGACGACCATTGAGTGCACGAGATGCGGTCGCAGGAGATACGCCGCTGCGACGAGCGACGTCGTCGAGTGTCACATCATTTGCCATAGCGTTCCCGTCACCGCTGCGAACTCCCACCTCATTGTGGAAGCGCTTTCATCCAACCACCTATCTGATGATGCCGTCAATTTGAACAGGGTGACTGCGTGTAAACGGAGCGATCGGACGGCCCTGGAGGTGGCCGGACGTGCCGCGCTGAATTAGGTCGGTTTGCGCATCATGAGCGCATTGCGGACCGCGCTACAGACGAGCACATCATCTTGGTTGTAGGCCCGATGCTCCATCGTGACGATTCCCCGGTCCGCCTTCGATTTTGACGCCCGTACCGCCGTGATCTCTGTCTCGACGTGGATCGTGTCTCCATGAAACAGCGGCGCAGGAAACCGCACCGTGTCGAATCCAAGATTGGCGACCGTCGTTCCATGGGTTAGCTCGTGAACCGAGATGCCCACCACGATTCCCAACGTCAGTAACGAGTTCACCAAGGGCTTCCCGAAGCTCGTCGTTGCCGCATACTGTGCGTCGATATGGAGGGGCGCCGGGTTCAGGGTCTGGGTGGAGAAACCGACATTGTCGGCCTCGGTTATGGTGCGGGTCAGTGCGTGCGGAACGACCAGTCCGACCTCGAACTCTTCAAACCACATGCCCTTTGGAATGATTGCCATCTACCGAGTCTGTCAGCTGGTTGGCGCAAAAAGGGCAAAGAAGTCGAAGTCCTCGATATCGGCTGACGCCACCGTGTCCCATGGATACGGGCTCTGCCGGCCCCACGCGTCACTTTCGGTCGCGTGCTGGGCCACATGCTGCAGCCGAATCATGTCCTGCTTCGTCAGCGGTTGTAACCGGACACCGGCCTCTAGCGCCAGTGCGACAATAGACGCTTCCAGGTGGTTCTCCGGACGACAACCGCCAGGCTTCGCGAGCCGCTCTTGGAGCTCGGGAGGAAGCCAATTGCTCAATACATCGAGCGATTCAGAGAACTTCCAGGGCATCTCGAACGACTCACCGATCGGCTCCAACGACGCGAGAAACTCCTCGGCGGCGTCACCGACATCGGCGTGGGGCGAAACACAATCCCCATGCTTTAAGAGCTCATCCACCGTGGCTCCAACGAACCTCATGGTCGCAACCATAGATCAACTATCGGTCGCGATGTTGCCTTGCTATAGCTCCCTATTCAGGAGCATCAATTGTGGGGTCCTCATCGGCCTCGAGGCGCAGCGACGCCGAGTTCATGCAGTACCGAAGACCCTCGGGTCCGGGGCCGTCGGGGAATACGTGGCCGAGGTGTGCACCGCAGCTCGCACACAGCGATTCGGTACGAACCATGCCGAGCGTGACGTCACGCTTTTCTTCGACGGCACCGTCGCTCATAGGGATTGTAAAGCTCGGCCAGCCCGACCCAGAGTCGTACTTGGTCTCGCTGCTAAAGAGCGGCTCATCGCACACACGGCAGTGGTAGGTGCCCGGTGTCTTGGTGTCGTGGTACTCGCCGGTGAAGGCCCGTTCGGTCCCCGCACGCTGGGTGATTTCATACTGTTCGGGAGTCAAACGTTCACGGAGTTCGGCGTCATCAAAGGTGCTCATACGGGGTTCCTTCCGAAAAGGGCGTAACAACTGGCGCAACACGCGTCCTGGCATGGGTAGCACCGTAGCCGCCCGATAGATTCCAACGTGTTCCTCAACAACGAGGTTCACCGAATGTTCCCAACGGAGACGTGTTCATGACCACCGCCGCAGGCCACCGATGGATCGATGCTGAGAGCGGAACCGTGCTCGACAGCTGGTACCCCGTACATGCAGAACCGAAGCGGGCATGTGCTGCCGAAGCAGCCGGCCTGATCCGCGGCGAGGCCTTCGAGATCACCATCGATCACGATGCCCCACCTGCCGATGTTTCCGACGCCTATCTTCGCCTGCATCTCCTGAGCCGACGCGACGTCGCCCCACACGGGATCGACATGACCGGTGTGTTCGGTGCGCTCACCAACGTCGCCTGGACCACCGTGGGTCCCGTCCTGCCCGACAAGGTCGATGCCCTCAAAGGTGCTGTTGCCGACCATGGTGTGCACGTTGGCGTCAACGGGCTGGACAAGTTCCCCCGGATGCTCGATTACGTCGTCCCTTCGGGTGTGCGCATCGCAAATGCCAACCGGGTGCGCCTCGGAGCACATCTCGCCGAAGGCACCACCGTCATGCACGAAGGATTCGTGAACTTCAATGCGGGCACGCTTGGAGCGTCGATGGTCGAAGGCCGCATTTCAGCTGGCGTGGTCGTTGGTGACGGATCCGATGTCGGCGGCGGCGCCTCGATTATGGGAACCCTCTCTGGTGGCGGGCAAGAGGTCATTTCTCTTGGCGAACGCTGTCTCCTCGGAGCGAACTCCGGCCTCGGAATCTCGCTTGGAAACGACTGCATTGTCGAAGCCGGCCTCTACCTCACCGCCGGTACGAAGGTGACGCTGCCCGAAGGCGATGTGCGCGCTGGCCGAGAATTGTCTGGCGTCAACGGCCTGTTGTTCCGCCGCAACTCGATGAGCGGTGCCGTTGAGGCCGTTCCGAACGGTGCGAACTGGACCGGCCTGAACGACGCGCTTCACGCCAACTAGACGCACGAAAACGCCGACACCCCAGCGCCATTGCTCAAGCGAGCATGCGCTGGGGTGTCGTTCGTTTTGCGCGAGGTGACCGCGAGGTGACGTCGTTATCGGACGGCGTCTCCCGAGGCCATATCGAAGAAATGGAACCGGCCACTGTCGATGACGAGGTCGATGTCGACTCCGTTCTTCACCTCTGAGCGGGGGCTAACGCGAGCGACGAAGGTCGCCGTCTCGTTGTCATTGCTCAGGCCCTTTTCTGCTTCATCGTCGATGGCGTCGGCCACGACGTACGGCTCGGCGTCGAGACCGAAATGCACGATGATCTCCGAGCCGAGCGACTCGACGAGCCGGGCAGTAGTCGAGAACGTGCGGTCCGCTGGCGGAGCGTCCACCGTGGCGGCGTCCTCCATATCCTCGGGGCGGAGCCCAACGACGAGGTTCTTGCCGAGGTAGCCCTCAAGCGCCGATCCAGCAACGGGTGGAATAGCAACGGTGACGCTCCCGATCGAAACGGTCGGGCTGTCGGCCGTGCCGCCGAGCGCACCCTCCATAAGGTTCATCGAAGGCGAGCCAATGAACCCGGCCACAAAGACATTCGCGGGCGTGTCGTAGAGATCCTGGGGAGAGTCGACCTGCATCAGGTAGCCCTTGTTCAGCACGGCGACACGATCGCCCATGGTCATGGCCTCGACCTGGTCGTGGGTGACGTACAGGGTGGTTACACCGAGGTCTCGTTGCAGGGAGGCGATCTCGGCCCGCATTGCTACACGGAGCTTCGCATCGAGGTTCGACAGCGGCTCATCCATAAGGAAAGCCTTTGGCTGACGGACGATTGCACGTCCCATCGCTACACGCTGGCGCTGACCACCGGACAGCTGCCCGGGCTTGCGATCGAGCTGCTCGGTGAGGTCGAGAATTTCGGCGGCCTTCTGCACACGTTCTTTGATCTCCGCCTTGGGCAACTTGGCGAGCTTGAGCGCGAAACCAATGTTGTCGGCCACGCTCATGTGCGGGTACAACGCATAGTTCTGGAACACCATCGCGATATCGCGATCCTTGGGTTCGACATCGTTGACGACGCGGTCGTCGATGCTCAACGTGCCCGAGGAGATCTCCTCGAGTCCGGCAACCATTCGAAGTGCTGTCGACTTACCACAACCCGATGGACCAACCAGGACCAAAAACTCCCCGTCCTCGATATCGATGGATAGGTCGTGGGTTGCCTGAAACCCGTTCGGGTAGATCTTGTTGATGTTCTCAAGCTTTACCGTTGCCATGTATTTCCCCCTAGAAAGTCACTCATATCTGTTTACTCCAAACACCGCTTGCCAGTCCACTCTGGCTATGCCTAAATCACTGAAAATTCAGCACTTTAAGCGTTTACATTTCGACGGGTCATCGCTTCGTCAGGTGTATGAGAATCGCCGATTCAGGATCGAGAGCCGGTAGCTGGATGCCGTATGCAGACAACACATCGGCCGGAATGTCCTGAGCCCCGGTCTCGGTCCATTTGGGCTGGCGCATCGCCAGGCCGAGCTTGGTGTCAGCAAGTCGGACGAGCGAAACGTCGTAGTTCGCCGAGCGATCGAGACCAGGAAATTGCATGCGCTCGGGCGTCGCGTTCCGCGCAACGGCAAGCTGGGCAACCGAATACAACGCTTCGCTCTGGTCGACGGCGACGACGCCCATAATGTGCAGGCCGGGGTCAGCAGCGTCGACGTGCCAGACCGTCCCGCTATGCATCAGCTCACGATGACGCTTGTGAAGAGTGATCACCTCGGCGAGTTGCGCCCGTTCGGCATCGGAAGCGTCGAGCAGGTTCCACTCGATACCGAAGTGGCCAAAGAACGCAGACGTACACCGGAATCCAAGACCGTGTCGACGGCCCGACGTATGCGACTGATTCGGCCCGACGTGCGCTCCCATGACCTCGGGTGGGAAGAACCGGAGGAATCCGCTCTGAATACGCTGACGTTCCATGGCGTCGTTGCTATCGCTGGTCCAGACGCGGTCGGTACGTTCCAAGATGCCGTAGTCGGCGCGAGCCCCGCCCGAGGAACAACTCTCGATGTCGACGCCGGGATGGTTTGCTCGCAGCGCATCGATGAGTCGATACACCGCAAGCGTCTGCGCGTGAGCGGCCGCACGTTCTCCCGACGCTGGTTGGGTGAGGTCGCGGTTCATATCCCACTTCACGTAACCAACATCGTGATCGGCGAGCAGTCGGTCGAGATGCTCGAACAGGTAGTTCCAAACCTCATCCTTCGTGAGGTCCAGCACCAGTTGATATCGCCCGGTGACCTTGTCATACCCAGGGACGCCGAGAGCCCAGTCCGGGTGAGCCCGATACAGATCGGAGTCGGGGTTGACCATTTCGGGTTCGACCCAAATGCCGAACTCCATCCCAAGCCCGGTGACGTGTTCGATCAGCGGTTCGAGGCCGTTGGGCCACACGTCTGGTGACACCCACCAGTCGCCGAGGCCGGCTTGGTCGTTGCGCCGACCACCGAACCAGCCGTCATCGAGCACGTATCGCTCGGCACCGACTTCGGCGGCGCGATCGGCGAGCGCTTTCAACGTGTCGAGGTCGTGGTTGAAGTAGACAGCTTCCCATGTATTCATATGGATCGGACGAGGGTTCGACGGCTTTGGATGTTGCGGTCGCGCTCGCAGATATCGGTGGAACGAGCGACTGACGCCGTTCATGCCCTCGTCACTCCAACCCAGGTAGACAACGGGGGACTGGTATGACTCCTCCGGAGCGATTCGGAGTTCGTCGCCGAGCAGAACTTCGCCGAGCTGGAGCACGCGGCGGCCGTCGGTGAGCACCTCGGCTCGAACGGCGGCATTGCCCGACCAACCAAGGTGGGCTCCCCAAACCCGACCGGTCTGGTTCGTGAACGATGCCTGACCCGCAAAAACCCATGGTGGCTTGTCGTGAGACGTTCGACCTCGGCGATTCGCAATCTCGATAGCCCCCACCCGCCAGGGCAGACGCACCTCGTGATACTCGTGTACCCAACGGCCCTCGGGTACTTGTAGCTCGGTCACCTCGGGAGCAACAGGGATGGTCACCGCCATCCGGTTGAGGACATAGTCATTGTCGCCGTCGTTTCGAAGTTCGACCTGGACGGTTCCGACACCTTCGGGCTCGAGGGTGATGGTGGTAATGACGGTGAGACCAGCGAGTGCGTCGTGGCCTGTCGTGACGATCGACGATGCCGACACCGCACAATCGACGAGCGACCAGCGCGGGGACCACGCAGATCCGTCTGCACGACGACCCTCGATGCCAGGCTGGCCGAGCCAACCGTCGCTTTCGACCGGCAACAGGGTGGCCGGACCCTCGGCGTCGAGCGAAGCGTTCGCAATCGAGCGCTCGCCCAGGACATGGAGCGCGTCGAGATCTCCGCTCAGGGGGCGACCAAACCAGACCAGCTCGGGAACACCGGTCGATGTATTCACGATGAGCTGTCGGTGTGCGGTCGTGAGGGCTTGCAGGGTCATCGGTACTCCACAGGTGCGATGATCAGCGTTGCGCAGTGCAGGCTGAAGACGGGCTATTGGGTAATGGTGAGATGGGTATTTGGTTCGACGGCGTTGACGGTTGAGATCGTTCCATCGGGCCATGTGACCGTGATGTCGAGGCTGGACAAATCGCCCGTTCCAAAGTGCGCAACCGGCGGCCCAGATGAAAGGTAACCGCGTGACGAAGTGATCTCTCGAGTCATCTCAATTCCGCTACCGGCGGCAGTAATTGTTGAGCCGAGGGCATCGTGATTGTTGCTGTCGGGCCAAACCAAAGAGACCGTCACCGCATTGCCGCACAGCTGATTTTCGAACAGCCTGGACGGCCCATCGAGGTTGTTCAGAACAATATCGAGATCGCCATCACCATCGAGGTCCGCCTGGGCCATCCCACGACCGCCGAGCGTGTCGCCTAGACCCCACGATGGCATGAGCTCGAGGGTGCCGTTTCGATTCTGGAATGCTTGATTCTCCTCGACCAGGCGAGCCTCTGGAAGGAAGTCGAAGAGCTGATCGCTGCGCATACCGTTCGTGACGTAGAGATCTTGGAGACCGTCGTTGTCGAGGTCGCCAAACAGTCCGGACCAACTCCAACCGGTCGTTGCGATGCTCTGACCAGCGGCCATGTTGAAGAAGCCCTCGTCGCCAAAGTCGTTCAGCACGTTCTCGGGGGTCTGGATGTCGTCCACGACGGGAGCGGCCGCCATGTCTTCGTCGACCTCGCGGTACCGGTCGTCGGGAACCGCTGGTTTCATGTCGGTCGAGAAGAGCTCGTTGCGGCCATCGTTGTCGATGTCGGCTGCGTCGAACGACATCGTCGAGTACGAGCTCGTCGTGAACGGTGCGTGCGCTTCGAAACCATCGTCGGTCTGCAGCCATGTCATGTCGGGCGTGGCGAGGTCGTTGCCAACGAGAATGTCGGGACGGTGATCGCCGTCGATATCGGAGGTGATCAGCGCCAGCGCTTGAGCGGTGTCGCTCAGACGCGTGACGTCGTATCCCGAGCCATTCCACTCGTGGAGTACCACACCGGTGTCTTCGCCGAGGATGGGCGAATTGCGGAGCAGCGTGAGCTCTGCGTTGTACGAGCCCGTGACGAGATCGAGGTCACCGTCGCCCCCGAGATCGGTCCACGCCATCGAATAGGTGGCGGCGCGGACCCCTTCGAGCCGAGTGCGCTCAAAGCCCCCGAGGTCACCGTTCGCTGCATTCGCGAACAGAACGGGCGGCCCGATTCCGGTCGTCAAAATAATGTCGACCGCACCATCGCTCGTCGCATCGATGAGCGACACGCCGCGAAAGCGCCCACGTTCGAGTTCGTGGCGGACAAAGGTGAGGTCGCCGGTGTTCTCCAGTACCGACGACGTCTCGGAAAGGTTCGCGAGCACGATGTCGAAGTCGCCATCGGCGTCGAGGTCGGCAACGCCCACCCCGGCGCCGGTGCCGTCGAACGTCGATGCGGTATTGCCAGGTCCAGACGTTGTGTGCTCGAGGTCGTGGGGAATGAAACCATCGCTGCACGTGGTGGGGGAGCGGTGGGTGTTGGCGGTGATTTCGACGGGCCGTTCCGTAGCGGTCGGCTCCGATGCGCACGCGGTGGCGAGCACGACCGCTCCAAGAAGTACGGACAAAACGCGAAACGGGACCCGCACCGGCAAAAGCCTAGGTGCGGGTCCCGAATTCATAACGTGTTGTAAACGCTACGGACGGCTAGTGCCGTACTAGCCAGCCAACTCGGCGTTGACCTGCTCAGCGATACCCGGAAGGATGTCCGCTGCCGTTGCGTCACCACGAAGGACCGATTCCATTGCTGGACCGACGATTGCTTCGATAGCGGAAGCCGAGTCGGTGATCGGGAACAGGAACGTGGTGTTGTCGTCTACGTGGGTGGTGAACGCCGAAACGTCAACACCGTTTGCAGCGTGTGCATCCTGAGCGATCTTGGTTGCGCTTGGGATCGCTGGGAAGACGACTGCGCCGCCGCCAACAACTTCCTGACATGCAGGAGAAGCCATGTACTTGACCCATTCCCAAGCAGCTGCTGGATCTTCAGCAGAAGCGGTGATGGAGTCAGCGAGGCCGTTGAACATCGAGGCGCGTGCGCCAGCAGGTCCAACCGGGGTTGGTGCGTAGGAAACAGGAACCTCGGTGGCGTCGCCGGAGAGGGTCGAGATCATCCATGAACCGTTGGTCTGCATTGCAGCCTTGCCGGTCTGGAACAAGGTGGTTCCACCAAGCTCCTGCACGTCAGCGATTGGCGTGATGAAGCCAGCAGCGATCCAGTCAGCGAACCACTGGATGGTCTCGGCGAGGGCAGGATCTGCATAGTTTGCCTCGTCAGCCCAAACGCCGTCGACTGCGGTCCAACCGTTCGACGCCGCGAATGCGGAGAAGGTGGTCTGACCGAATGCGCCGAAGTTACCTTCGAGGCCGAATCCGTAGACAGCGCTGTCGTCACCCATGGTGGATGCGTCGAAGCCGTCTTCGTTGCCGCGGACGCCGTTGCCGTCAACGGTCATGGCCTTGACCGCTTCACCGAAGGTGCCGCCGTCTTCTGGGTTCCAGGTGAGGTTGGAGAGGTCAGGTGATCCAGCTGCTGCTGCCATGTCGTCGTTGACGACGAGCGCAATGGTGTCCCAGTCCTTGGGCAGGCCGTAGCGCTCGCCTTCAGGAGAGGTCCAGAGCTCAGCGAGGCCTGGGAAGTAGTTGGTCACGTCAACGCCATCTGCCTCAACGAAGTCGTTGAGCGGAACGAGAACGCCCGACTCGACGAACTCTGGGTAGCGAGCGAGGTGATCGGTGAACACGTCCGGAGCGGTGCGGGTAGCGAATGCTGCGGTAAGACCGTCCCAGTAGTCGCCCCAACCGAACTGGCTAACAACAACTTCGATGTTCGGGTTGGCTGCGGTGAAGTCAGCTGCGCACTGCTCGTAGAACGGCTGTTGGTTGCCGTCCCAGAGCCAGTAGTCGATCGTGATTGCATCGCCGGCTGGCTCGTCGTCGGCCATGGCGTCGCCATCTTCGTCTTCCATGGCGTCGTCATCTTCCATGGCTTCGTCATCGCTTGAGCTGTCATCGCTCGAGCTATCTTCGCTCGATGCGTCAGACTCTGATGCACTATCGGTACTGCTGTCGCTACCACAGGCTGCGGCGATTAGGCCGAATGCCAAGAGCAGCGCAAGCAGGTTGCGCCAATTCTTCATAATGATTCCCCTCCGAGGAGATGTCTGTCCGCGAAGGTTTCGCGGCTTGTGCAGATCCGATCATCTTACGCAACAAAGATGTACAAAAGAGGTCAGGCTCTCACTATTTTCTTGTGCGATTGGCGCTCTTTGTCCCTTCAGTTTTGCCTAAACGCACAAAATGCGGTAGGTTTCGAGGCGTTATGGTTGAAAAACGCCCAGATACCCGACCTGGCGTGCGATTGTTAGCTGCGCGACGCCACGAATTGATTCTTCGCGAACTTGAACGTCATGGTGGTGTCCGTGTACGCGAGCTCGTTGGCGTGCTCGGCGTCTCGCCAATGACGATTCGTCGTGATATCGAGACGCTCGCCGACATGGGGCAACTCGTCCGTGTTCATGGCGGGGCCGCAGCTGCGCCGACGGCACGCGACACGGCAAGTGCCGATGAACCCGGCTTTGCGGCAAAGGCGCGCCGGCAATACGGCGAAAAGACGGCGATCGCAGAACGCGCGGCGCAATCGATCAAACCTGGGTCGGCCATTGGAATCACCGCCGGCACAACAACCGCCCAGCTCGCAGGCGAGCTTGCGAACATCGAGGACCTCCTCGTCGTCACGAACTCGATGGCCGTCGCCGAGGTACTCCACCAGTCGCGGCGCAGCGATCTCACGATCCTCGTCACCGGCGGTACCCCGACGCCCTCGCGGGCACTCGTTGGACCAATGGCTGAGTCCACGTTGTCCTCGCTGCATCTCGACCAGCTCTTTATGGGCGTGCACGGCATGACCGAATCGACGGGCTACACCTCGCCGAACCTGCTCGAGGCCCAGACGCTTCGCAGCTTCGTCGGTGCCAGCGAATCCGTAGTGGTGCTCGCCGATCACACCAAGTGGGGGACCATTGGCCTGTCGACGATCGCCCCGCTGAACGCCGCCGATGTCCTCATCACCGACCGCGCTGTCTCCGCCGACGGCTTGGCGGTGCTACAAGCCGAAGTTGGCGAGGTCGTTATCGCTGATGAACAGGTGAACGCTTCGAGCTAGCAGCGCGTTACTTGATTCCGCTGAACTGGATGCTGTCTACAAGACGCTTGCCGAAGATCATGAAGATCAGGATCACCGGCAGCGCCGCGAGCAGCGTGCCCGACATGAGACCGGACCAATCCGGCTGGGTGCCGGGCTGCTGGGTTGTGAACACACCGAGCGCGACCGTCAACGGCTGCTTCTCGGGGAACTGCTGGGTGACGACCAGCGGCCACAGGAATTCGTTCCACGCCGTGATGTAGGTCAGGACACCGAGAGTGATCATCTGTGGCCGGGCGATCGGCAGGATGACCGAACGGAAGATCCGGAAGTGGCTGGCGCCGTCGATGAGCGCAGCTTCTTCGAGCGACCGGTTGATCCCGAGGAAGAACTGCCGCAAGAAGAACACGGCAAACGGGGTCATGAAGAAGAAGGGTGCAATCACACCGGGTAGGCGCCCGAGCAGGAACGTTCTACTCGACGCGTCATAGCCGGGAACCCAGTCGAGCCATTCGTGTCCGTTCGCATCGAAGACCCAGAAGTCACCCAAGATCAGCAGCAAATTTGGGATCAGCACAAAGATCGGCGGGATCATCATGCCGGTGAGGTACAGGAAGAACAGCTTGTCTCGTCCTGGGAAACGCAACCGGGCAAATGCATACGCGGCGAGGGCGCTGAAGAACACCTGGCCAATGGCAATGAACGTTGCGATGATCACGCTGTTCTTCATCGCGGTCAGGTAGTCAAACGATGCCGAGTTCGTGCGTCCGGTCGCTTCGAGGATTTCCTCGTCGGTCGCTTGCCCGAGCACGCGTCGGAAGTTCACCGTTGTTGGGTCCTCGGGCAAGATGCGCTCGATGACGCTCTTGTCGGTGGTGCTTTCGAACAGCGACGCGTTCGTGACCAGGCCGGTGCGAAGCGTCCAATAGAACGGAAAGATCGTGGCGACGATCAAGAGGGCGAGCAAGAGCCACGCCGTGCCACGTCCGAAACGGGCTCCGGTGCTGTCGGCTCGCCCGCCTGCCATACCTGCAAGTGCTGTACTCATTATGCAAGGTCACTTTCGTTGGCCCGAAGGATCTTGAGTTGGAAGAACGTGACGAACATCAAGAAGACGAGTAGCGCCACGGCGATCGCCGATGATCGTCCGAGCTCGTTGCGGCCAAAGGCCAGCTCGTAGATGTAGACGTAGATCACACGGCTGGAGTCACCAGGACCGCCCGGCCGGCCACCGAAGCCTCCGGTGGCGACCTGCACGGTGTCGAACACCTGGAATGAACCAATCACGGTGATGACGAGCACGAGTGCGAGCACGGGCCGAAGCAACGGCACCGTGATGTTGCGCATCATCTGCAACTCCGAAGCGCCGTCGAGCGCCGCAGCCTCGTACAAGCTCTTCGGGATTGTCTGGAGGCCGGCGAAGATGAGCAGCGCCGTGTAGCCCATGTGCCGCCACGTGTTAATACCGGCAATCGTCGGTATGACCGCATCGGGGCCTGCGAAGTAGTTCGAGTCGATACCGAAGAAGCTGAACAGGTCGGCGATGATGCCGAGGTTCGAATTCAGCAGCCATACAAAGATCAGCGCCACGACCACATTCGGGATGAGGTAGGGCAACATGATGACCGACCGCACGACCGACGACTTCGTCAACCGGTCCATGGCGACGGCGATCATGATGGCGAGAATGGTCTGGGTCACGATGTTGAGCGTCACGTAGTACGCCGTGACTTTGACGGCGTTCCAGAACAGCGGATCGTCGACCATTCGGTCGTAGTTCTCCATGCCGACCCAGTCGCCATCGTTGGCGATGAGGTTCCAGTCGGTGAAGCTCAGATAGATGCCGCGGACGCTGGGAATCAGAAAGAAGAACAGGAAGCCGAGGAAGCTAGGCAACAGAAACGGCCACGCGGCCCGCCAGCCCCCGTAGAGATTTAGCTTGGCGCCCTTCGGGCGCTCGCTGGTTGTCGCTGCCACTCGTTCTCCCCCTACGTGTTAGGTACTGTGCGAAATACGTACCCGACATGAACAGATCCCACTCTTTCAGATCATATTCGCCCATGTCGAACTGGCCGAGCCATAGTTGTTGCTAGCGCAAATTCGGGATCATTGCGCCGTGAGCCTCCAACAATTCATCGACGAGCTGCCAGATCTGTTCGAGATCAAGCTCGGAACTTGTGTGCGGGTCCAGCATTGCGGCGTGGTACACGTGATCCCGATTGCCGGTGAGCGCCGCTTGAACGGTGAGCTCTTGCACGTTGATGTTTGTTTGCATGAGCGCTGCGAGATGTGGAGGGATTGCACCGATCTTGGTCGGTTGAATGCCACTGCCATCGACCAGGCACGGAACCTCAACGCACGCGGTGCCCGGGAGGTTGTCGATGAGGCCGTCGTTCGCGACGTTGCCATAGATCACGCGGGGCGTGCCGGTCTCGATGCTGTGGATGATCGTTGCGCCGTACTCGACACTTGGGACCACGTCGATTGCCGCGTCGGGGTCGATGAGCGTTGCTCGCATGTGTTCCCACGCAGCGATCTGGACTTCGCAGCGACGCGGGTACTCATCGATTGGGATACCGAAGTCGATGAGTAGGTCTTCGCGGCCCTCCTTGATGAACCAGGGCACGTACTCGGCGAAATGTTCGCTCGACTCGGTAACGAAGTATCCGAGTCGGTCGAGCATCTCGAATCGGACCGCATCGCTCAGACCGATCGTGCCACCGTCGCTGCGATCATGGTGCCCGCGGTCGGGAATATCACCAGCTCGCGAGAATTCGTGCAATTTAGGGTACAAATCGACGACGCCATCGGGGGTTCGTTGCCCGAACTCGAGGTAGAAGGCCATGTGGTTAATCCCTGCACAGCGGTATTCGAGCTCGTCGATGGGCACGCCGAGGTCGCCTGCGAGTTGCTCGGCGGTGCCCTGGACGCTGTGGCATAGGCCAACCGAGTGAATCGACGATGACCGGTTGATCGCCATCATGTTCATGGCCATTGGGTTTACGTACTGCAGGAGCGTTGCGTCGCCGCAGCGCTGCTCCATGTTGCGCGTGAGATCCTGCAAGACGGGAATGGTGCGCAGGCCACGCATAATGCCGCCGATGCCCAAGGTGTCGGCAATGGTCTGGGTCAAGCCAAACTTGCGCGGAATGTCGAAGTCGATGACCGTTGCTGGTTCATAGCCCCCGACTTGAAACATCGTGATGACATGATCGGCACCGTCGATGGCTTCGTCTTGGCTCAAGCTGGCCTCGATCGTCGGGGATACCCCGAGCGCTTCGGCCACCTTGTGCGCAACGATCTCGCTGGTCCGCAATCGCTCCTCGTCGATGTCGTGGAGCCGAAGCGTCGCGTCGGCAAGTTCGGGAAAGGCGAGGATGTCGCCCATCAAGTTCTTGGCAAAGACCGTGCTGCCGGCCCCGATGAAGGAGATGGTGGTCATGTCCGCTCCGTTTGCTCGCCCTTCGGCGTGTTGATTTGTTCGTTTTTGATCAAAGTTGACCGCTCAAGGGCGAAGAGTAGAACGTTTCCGGCCATACTGCATGCATGGCCGACGCAGATATCGACCCGAACGTCGTGAACGTACCCGCCGATGTTGTGGCGCGTGCACCCGGGCGCGTCAATCTGATCGGCGAACATACCGACTACAACGACGGGTTCGTGCTGCCAATGGCGCTGCCATTCGACACGAGGCTGGCGCTCACCCGCCGAGATGATCGTGTAGTCGACCTTGAGTCGGTCGGGTTTGCCGCCGCCACGTTCTCGCTAGATGATGATCCGCGGGAGGTTCCCTCCTGGACCCGCTACATCGCTGGCATGGCGCGGCTGCTCGCCGACGAAGGGGTCCCGATTCCCGGATTTTCCGCTCGCATCACGACGACGATTCCGGTCGGTGCGAGCTTGTCGAGTTCCGCAGCGCTCGAAGTCGCGACCGGTTTCGCGCTATCGAGCGTCTGCGGCCTCGAGCCCGATCCGGTCCACATTGCGAAACTTGGGCAGCGCGTCGAGAACGAGATCATCGGAATCCAAAGCGGGATCATGGACCAGCTCATCTCGGCGATCGCGACCAAAGGCGCCGTGACCCGTATCGACTGTCGCTCGCTCGAGACCAGTCCGGCGTACCTTCCAGGCGAGGCTCGGGTCGTCATCATGGACACGATGACGAGGCGCGAGCTCGCGGACAGCGAGTACGACCTGCGACGCCAGGCGTGTGAGCGTGCGGCCGCGGCGATGGGGGTCCCTGCGCTTCGAGACGCGACGCCCAAGATGGTCGCTGGTCTGCCCGAAGGTGTCGACAAACAACGTGCGATCCATGTCGTTACCGAAAACGATCGAGTTGCCGCCGCGGTCGACGCACTGGCCGCAGAAGACCTCGTCGAGCTTGGCTCCCTCATGGATTCGAGCCATGAGAGCCTGAGTACCGACTACGAAGTCTCCTCAGCAGCGCTCGATCACATGGCGTCGATCGCTCGAGCACACGACGCATGTTTCGGTGCTCGAATGACGGGCGGAGGCTTCGCCGGTAGCGCCGTAGCGCTGATTCGAGCGTCGGAGACAGAACGGTTTGTCCGCCACGTCAAGGATGCGTGGAGTGGCGAATACGACGTCACACCCGACGTATGGGCTGTCGATCCATCCGCTGGTGCGTCGATCATCGACGGCTGACCCCAGCCGAACCGAATCGCACTGTGAAAGAATCGTACTGTGAAAGAATCGCGCGGTGAAAGACTGCGTCTCCACTCCTATGAAATCGACGGTCAGCCTGCGCCCATGACGCCTTCGACGTTCTTTTCGCCCGATCTCAGCGCCGTTGGGCGACTTCCGATGACGTCTCCGCTTTCGAGCGCGCCGGGCCGATCGATTGTGTCGCTCGATGGCGACTGGTTCTTCCGTCTTGTCGACAACCCTGATGACGCTCCGGCTGGGTGGATCGATGAGGCAACGCAGACCTGGTCGACCGTGCAGGTACCGGGTGTTTGGACTCGTCAGCAGACGGGCGATCTGCCGCACTATACGAACATCGTGATGCCCTTCGCCGGGGATCCACCGGACGTTCCGTCGAACAACCCCACGGGGCTGTATCGCCGTTCGTTCCCTCGGCCAGCGGGATCTAGGGTCGTCATCGAGTTCGGCGGGTTCGAATCGATGCTGATGCTGTGGTGTAACGGCTCGTTCGTCGGAATGGCCAAGGACAGCCGTCTCGGATCGCGGTTCGACCTCACCTCGCTCCTCCACGATGGCAACAATGAGATTGCGGTGCTCGTGAGTCGCTGGTCCGACGCCACATGGATCGAGGACCAGGACTATTGGTATCACGGCGGGCTACACCGGTCGGTCTCCTTGATCGCAACCGACGCGACCTACATCGATGATGTTGTTGTCGTTGCGGACTACGACTGCGGGTCCAACGCCGGCAGCCTCGAGGTTCGCGTCGAGGTGGGCTCGACCGTTGGCTTGCTCGGAGGTTGGCACGCCGCAATCGCTCTACCAGAGCTCGGGATTGCGCAATCGGCTGCCGTGCCGACCTCGCCACCCGCCGAGGGCATCGACGCGTTGGTCGCAGCGTATGTGTACACGGGCCAGGCGGCGGCATTTCACCTCGATGGACTCTCCGTCGAGGCATGGACTGCCGAGGCCCCCAACCTGTACACGCTCGAGGTCCAGCTGATCGATCCACACGGCGACGTCGCGTCGACATCGGAGCATCGAGTCGGATTTCGAAACGTCGAGGTTCGCAACCGTCAATTGCTGATCAATGGGCGTCCCGTGATGATCAACGGCGTCAACCGCCACGACCATCACCCCGACACCGGCCGCACCATCACTCGCGACGAGATGCGTGAAGAACTGGTTCTGATGAAGCAGCACAACATCAACGCTGTCCGTACCGCTCACTATCCCAACGACCCAATGCTCGTCGAGCTGTGCGACGAACTCGGCCTTTACGTGATCGACGAAGCCAACGTCGAATCACATGCTCGGCACGATTCCCTGCTCGCGAGCGGCATCTTCGACGGGCAAGTTCTCGACCGGATCCGCCGCATGGTGTTGCGAGACCGATCTCGACCGTCGGTTATTGGATGGTCACTCGGCAACGAATCAGGCCTCGCCCCAATCCATGCTGCGGCTGCGGCGTGGATCAAGGCGATCGACCCGACCAGGTTCGTCCAGTACGAGGCTGGGTTTAACCCCGATTTTGGCGACCGCGGCACCGACCGTAAAGCCGAGCGTGAGACAGCCCCGACCGCGGTCGATCGGTTGGTATCGGACACGGTATGTCCCATGTATGCATCGGTCCCGCAGATCGTCGAGTGGGCCGAGTGGGCTGAACGCACCAACGACGACGACCGGCCGCTGATCTTGTGCGAATACAGCCACGCCATGGGGAACTCCAATGGCGGACTCGTCGAGTACTGGAACGCCTTCTGGGAGCATCGTGCACTCGGGGGCGGGTTTGTGTGGGATTGGCGCGATCAAGGACTTCGAGAGGTAGACGCCAACGGGGTCGAGTGGTTTGCCTATGGCGGTCACTATGGCGACGAACCCAACGACGCAAACTTCTGCATCAACGGCCTCGTCGATCCAGACCTCGTGCCGCACCCCGGGCTCACCGAGCTTGCGTTCCTGGCCCGCCCGATCACCGTGTCGGTCGACGGCGAATCCGTGACGGTCATCAATCGGCGGTCACATACCCATACCGGCGACCTCGAGATTCGGTGGCACGAGGAAGTCAATGGCATTGCGACTGGGCGAAGCGGCGTGCTTGCGATCGAGCCGATTCCTGCTGGATCGGCCTCGTCGCAGCCACTGCCGATGACGGCTCCAGCGAGTATGGGCGCCGATCTTGTGACACTCACATTCACGACGTCATTGCGCTCGGACACCTCGTGGGCACACGCCGGTCACCGGCTGTGCACCGAACAACACATCCTCACCGAGTCGTCTCCTCAAACGGCTACTGCAGTCAGCGACGGCTTGGCCCCGCACAATCCTGTCCCGCTCATCACCACCGCGATCGAGCCCACGCTATGGCGGCCACCAACCGACAACGACGGCGTTGCTCAGGGATGGATGTCCGAAGTCAGTGGCGTTCGGCCGAAGTGGATCCATTGGGGGCTCCGCGATACCAGACCAGGCAACGACGGCTATGAACACGGTGTAGACGTAACCGAGCTCGACGGCGGGGGAGTCGAACGCGTCGACCGCTTCACGATCCCCGAGGCCTGGGATGACATTGCTCGTGTCGGCCTTTGTTTCGACGTAGATGCGACGCTCACCGAACTTCGATGGCTCGGACTCGGCCCACACGAAACGTATCCCGATCGCCGCTCGAGCGGGCTGCTGTCAGTGCACGAGTCGTCGGTGGCCGAGCAGTACCACCGCTTCGTCGTACCCCAGGAGCATGGGGCACATTGCGACACTCGTTGGTTCGAGGTCTATTCCTCCGATGGATCGGGTGTTCGGGTGGAGTCTGATACCACGTTTACGTTCTCGGTTCGCCCGCACAGCGATTCGGTACTGACCGACGCTCGCACGATCGCCGAGCTACCAGCACCTGCCGATGTTCGATCATTCGAGGTGCATGTCGATCTCGCAGTTCGTGGTTTGGGAACCGGCGCGTGCGGCCCCGATGTCACCGACGAGCATCGCGTCGGGGCCGGAGAATACGAGTTGCGCTGGCGGCTGTTGCCCCTAGGCAGGTAGCCATCGGGGAAGTTCCGTGCGGTCGTTGTGATCGCCCGACTCCTCTGCGAGAGTAGGCCCATGAGCCGAGGTGCAAACGCTTTCATTTCCTTCCCCGATGACTTCCGATGGGGTGCCGCAACGTCGTCGTTCCAAATCGAAGGTGCGCACGACCTCGACGGAAAGACCCCGAGTATCTGGGATGTTTTCTGTCGGGAGGAGGGGCGAATCAAGGACGGATCCAACGGTGACATCGCATGTGACCATGTCCGGTTGTACCGCGAAGACGTCGCACTTATGGCCTCGCTTGGACTCGACACGTATCGGTTCTCGATCTCGTGGCCACGCGTGATCCCCGAAGGCACCGGCAAGGTAAATCCGGCTGGCCTCGACTTCTACGACCGGTTGATTGACGAATTGCTCTCCGCTGGAATTACGCCGATGCCGACGCTGTATCACTGGGACCTTCCCCAACGTCTGGGCGAGCAGGGCGGCTGGCTCGCTCGCGATACGGCGTACGCATTTGCCGACTACACCGAAGCCGTCGTCTCACGTCTCGGCGATCGCATCCAAACCTGGACAACACTGAACGAGCCATACGTATCGGCGATCCTTGGTTACGTCACGGGTGAACATGCCCCCGGACACACCGATCGCGCTTCGGGATTCACTGCATCTCACCATCTCATGCTCGCCCACGGCCTCGCCGGCCAGCGCATCCGGGACATCGCCCCCGACGCAGACCTCGCAATCGTGTTGAACTTCACTCCGGTCGAGCCCGCCTCGGAATCCGTTGCCGACGTCGCAGCAGCCGAGCGCGTCCATGACACCGACAACCGGTGGTACGTCGATCCGCTCACCGGGCGCGGATATCCGGCTGAGACCGCTGATCACTTTGGTTGGGACCAGGCCGAGGTGCTCGATGGCGATCTCGACATCATCAGCCAGCCAATCGATGTTCTCGGGATCAACTACTACACCCGTCAGATCATCGGGGCCGATGGCCAGCTTCGGCTTCCGGAGGGGACTCCACAAAACACCATGGGTTGGGAGCTGCACCCAACGTCGCTTGGGCGACTTCTGCGTTGGCTCACCAACGACTACGGCTTTCGCCGGCTGATCATTACCGAGAACGGCGCGCCGATGCCCGATGGGGACCGTCACGATGGTCAGGTCGCCGATGACGATCGCTTGGCGTTTATCAGAGATCACCTCAGCGAGGTCCACAGTGCAATCGCCGACGGTTGCCCGGTCGAGGGCTACTTGGTGTGGTCCCTGTTCGACAATTTCGAGTGGGCGTGGGGTTACGGGCCAACGTTCGGCATCATCGAGGTCGACTACGAGACCCAGGAACGTCGTCCAAAGAAGAGCGCCGACTGGTATTCAGCGGCGATCGCCGCCAAGGGCTTCGAGCTTCCCGAAACACCAAGCGTCTACCGTCCATAGATCAGGAATGGGGTCAGACCCCAAAACTGATCGAGCAGCTCTATCGATCAGGAATAGGGTCTGACCCCGGAACTGATCGATAGGTTCTGGCTTAGTCGGTGTAGCGGCGGGCTTTGGCCTTCTTGCCCTTGACCGTTGACCGCTTGATCGCGCCAACGACTTCGTCGACCGAAGCGTCCGGAACCCCAACGACCGAGTAGTGATCCGAGATCCGAATCGGTCCAATGTCGCGCCCGGACAAGCCGGTTTCGTTCGCGATCGCACCAACCAGGTCGCCCGGTCGGACGCCACCGCGCGAGCCGACACCGACGTACACAAAGCCGGTGTTCGGGTCGACTTCGCGAGGCTTGCGATCGCCTCGGTCTCCGCGGTCGTTTCGTCCACCGCGATCGCCGCGATCGCCGCGTCCACCGCGATCATCTCGATCGCGTCCGCGGCCATGCTTTCCTTTGCCGCCCTTTTGTCCGCCCTTGCCGTCGCTCTTGAAATTGTCCGAGGCATCGGGAATGTCGGGTTCGTCCATGACCGCTCCTCGAGCAGCATGGACGAGCTTGATAGCGGCGAGTGCGATGTTGCGATCGGAGTCTTCGCCCTTCAGCGCATGGAAAACGCCCTGGTAGTCGTCAAGGTCGTCTTCGGTGAGGGCCTCGCGGACCGCCTCGACGGTGGCCTCGATCTGACGCTCGCGAAGGTCGGCGACGGTTGGGACCTTCTCGATGGTGATCGTCTGCTTCGTGAGACGTTCGATGTTTTGCAGCAGTCGGCGCTGACGGGGAGTGGCGAGGGTAATCGCGACACCCTCTCGACCCGCACGTCCAACTCGTCCAATGCGATGCACGTAGCTCTCTGGAGCTGACGGAATGTCGTAGTTGACGACGTGGGTCAGCGTGTCGACGTCAAGGCCGCGAGCGGCAACATCGGTAGCGACGAGGAGTTCGGCGGTGCCGTCGCGCAACCGCCCCATGACCCGGTCTCGCTGTGCCTGGTCCATGCCACCGTGGAGCGCCTCAGCGCGAAAGCCGCGTCCGTTCATGATCACGGTCAGTTCGTCGACCTCGGTACGGGTTTTGCAAAAGACGATTGCTGAGCTCGGGTTTTCGATATCGAGAATGCGGCCGAGCGCCGACGCCTTGTGGGCTCGGTGCACGACGTAGACCTTCTGGTCGATGAGGTCACGGCTCGCTGCAGAGTCGGCGGCGCTGATCTTTACGAGGACCGGGTCTTGCTGATAGCGATCGGCGATCGACTTGATGCGAGGCGGCATCGTCGCCGAGAACATCACCGTCTGACGCTGCTTTGGGGTGTTCTGGAGGATGAGCTCGATGTCCTCGGTAAAGCCCATATCGAGCATCTCGTCGGCCTCATCGAGAATCACGGTCTGGATACCGTCGAGATCGAGCGAACCACGCTTGAGATGGTCGATGGCTCGTCCAGGCGTCGCGACCACGACGTGTACGCCCCGGCGCAATGCATCGAGCTGACGCCCAATGGGTTGTCCGCCGTAGATCGGAGCGACCTTGACGCCTTGGGACTTGCCGTAGGCAAACATTGCTTCGCTGACCTGGACCGCAAGCTCGCGCGTGGGCGTCAGTACGAGAACGGTCGGGATCGCAGGACTTCCCGGATCGATGTTGTGAAGGACCGGAAGCGCGAACGCCGCGGTTTTGCCTGTGCCGGTCGCGGCCTGGCCGAGAATATCGACGCCGCTCAAGAGGTGAGGGATCGCTTCACGCTGGATCGGGGTGGGTTCTTCGTATCCGAGTTTGTCGAGCGACGCGAGGAGCTCGTTGCGCAAGCCAAGGGCGGCAAATCCCGTCGGGGAGTCTTCGGGCTCGACAGCTTCCGGCTCGACATCTTCGGCTTCGACATCTTCGGCTTCGAAATCTTCCGGTTCGACGGCTTCCGGCTCGACAGCGTCGGCTTCGACATCTTCGGCTTCGGCGTCGACAGCTGGTTCGGCCACTGGTGGTTCTACGGTGGCCTCTTCGACCGGAGCGGCAGGCTCGGGCTCGGTCAGCGAAGCGAAATCGAGGGCGGGTTGAGTGGTATCAGGCGCGGAATCTACAGCGTCTTGATCGGTATTCGGCGTAGATGTCACGGCCAGACTTTCCAAAGAGCGAATTCTCTACTCTAGGCCACGCAGCGTGAACAGCCCTAAGGACAGTCACAAGTCACGCAAAATACAGGCCGTCGTCACTACGGCAATGACGACGATCGGTCATTGGGTGGGTTATGCGCAGCCCTCGACCCAGCGGATTGGATCGAGGAAGCCATTGCGGATCGAGACGATCTCGCCGCCTTCGTTGGTTTCGAACAAGAGCGTGGCGTCCGCTCCTGGGTCAGGGGCTACCCGAAGGTACTTCGCACCCTCGCCGAGGTACACGTGCGGGTCCTTGAGAACGGCGTCACCGTAGACGGCATCGACATCGGCTTCGGTGTCGCCGACCCCGATTCCGCTGTCGGCTCGTTGCGTCGGAAGGGAAGGTTCGATTCGTGAGACGACCGCGTCGTTACCCTCGCCGAGCAGCATGAACCACGGACTCAGCGAATCGTTACGGATATTCACGTAGTGACAGTCACCACCGAAGACGTCGTTCGTCGGGTCATAGGGAGCAACGCCGAACCGCTCGGTCAGGCTGCGCCACGTATCGCCCAATGTCACGGTCCCAAAGGACGTGCTGGTCAGCGTGGCGTTCGCGAACGGTGAGTCTGCCGGTTCGACCACCGAACCGGACAGGACGTACATGCCCTCGACCCCCGCTGCATTGCCGAACAGGCAATCGAAACGTTCATCGACGTAGTCGATAAAGGCAAAGCCGTCGAACACCGTGACGTCGAATGCGCAGTCCAGGCCGATCTCGGCATCGGTTGCCTCGTAGCGGGCGACGTTGTTGACGAGTGGTAGCTCGATTGGTTCGACGCTTGCGAGG
>CALLAA010000038.1 GCA_938002955.1 uncultured Acidimicrobiales bacterium | reverse complement strand
GGTCGTGTATCGACGTCACGGATGGACGTCGTCTTTGAGAACGCATCGTGTCCTGAGGTCAGTCCTGACGGGAAGACGGTTGTTGTGAAAGAGCAGCGAGGTGACCGGTTCCAGCTGATTGCTATCGATGTTGCAACCGGTGCTCGCCGCGATCTTGGCGAGACTCGTTCGGTCGATGACCAGGTCGAGTGGGCCGACGACAACAACATTCTGTACGGGATGCCGAACCTCGACGAAGGCACCGACTCTCAGCCGGTGTTCGATATCTATGCGCTGAACGTTGCGCCGGGTTCCCAGCCTCGCCTCGTGGTGCCGTTCGCTGAATCGCCCGCTGCATAGTCTCGGCCCTCGTTCAGAGGTGTGAACTCTCGTTCTACGCAGCGTCCGTGGCACGGCTCGGGAGCACAGACGATCTAGCCTGCCGGTGTGGTTTTCTCCTCGCCCATCTTCTTGACGGTTTTCTTGCCGATCGTCTTGCTTGCGATGGTCGTTGCGCCGAAGTTCCTTCGCAACGTCGTGTTGCTGGGCGCGAGTTTGGTCTTCTACTACTGGGGTGCTGCACTCGATACGTGGGTGCTGCTGTGGGTTGTGGGCGCGTCGTTTCTTGGAGCTCGTGCGATCTTTCGCAGACCGGGTGAGTCGCGTTTCGCCTTTGGTCTGACGCTCGTTGCTGTGCTCGTTCCGCTTTTGTGGTTCAAGTACGCGGCGTTCTTCTCCGACGTCGGCCTCGACGTGCTGTCGGTTTTTGGCGTTGAGGGAAGCCCACTCGCGTCGCGTGTGCTGCCGGTCGGTATTTCGTTCTTCACGTTCCAGGCGTTGTCCTATGTGCTCGACGTTCGTCGTGGTGTCGCCGAGCCGCTCGACCGAGCGGACCGACACTTGTTGTACATCGCACTGTTTCCGCAGTTGATCGCTGGTCCGATCGTTCGTTACGCCGAGATTCGCGACCAGTTGTACGAGCGTGTTATCACTGCGGACCGGCTTGCGGTTGGTGCGACTCGGTTCGCTCACGGACTTGCGAAGAAAGTGATTATCGCCGACTCGGTAGCGCCGATTGCCGATGCTGCCTTTGCGAGCGGCGATGGGCGAACAATGATCGCGGCGTGGGTCGGCGTCCTTGCGTACACGGTGCAGATCTACTTCGACTTTTCGGGCTACTCCGATATGGCCATTGGTCTAGGCACGATGTTCGGCTTCACCTTCCCGGAGAACTTCGCCCGCCCATACTCGTCGACATCGATTACCGAGTTCTGGCGCCGGTGGCACATCACCTTGTCGTCCTGGTTCCGGGACTACGTCTACATTCCGCTCGGCGGGTCACGCAACGGGTCGGCGGCGACGTATCGGAACTTGGCGACGGTGTTCTTTCTGACCGCGCTGTGGCATGGGGCGGCGTGGACGTTCCTGGTGTGGGGCGGCCTGCACGGCCTGTGGCTGATCGTCGAGCGGGTGACGGGGCTCGGCACCACCGAACGGCTTCCTGCTTTGCGGCGTGTGCTGACGCTCGGCATTGTGATGATCGCATGGGTGTTCTTCCGTGCGACGAGCATCGGTGCGGCTGGCTCGTACGTCGCCGATCTCTTTTCGTTCTCGGGCGGGCCTGTCGACCCCGAGATCATCGCGGCAATGACCGCGCCGAACGTGTTGATGTTGGCGATCGGTGTGGCCTCGTTCCTGTTGCCAACGGGAGCCGTGGTCGGTCCGTGGTTGAGCCGCATGGATCCGAGCGGACTGGCGTCGACTGCGGCGATGCCTCAGCTCGCCCGAATGGGTTACGTAGCGCTCGCCGTTCCGTTGAGCATGGCACTGATCTTCGCAAACGGCTTTAGCCCCTTCCTCTACTTCCAATTCTGATGACCACTCCTACGACCCGCCAAAAGCCGTTGCACATCGCGACGTTCGTGCTGTTCGTGCTCGTCCTCGTCGGTCCGTGGATCGCCGGTCAGCTTGGTGCGTCATCGGAGACGGTTGAGCGTCGGGCGCTGGCGACGTTCCCGACCCTCGATGGCGAGAGCGTGCGAGAGGCGGCGACGTTTGGGCAGATCAACAACTACGTGCGGGATCGCACACCGCTGCGTGGGCAGGCGACCGGTTGGGTGAATGGCGCCTGGCTCCAGTTTGGGTTCTCTGGAGATCGGCGCGTAATGGAAGGTCCCGACGATTACTACTTCTTGGTCGAAGACTTCACCAGCCCCTGCGACCGCAGCTACGAGCTCGACGACATGGTGGGGCAGCTCAGCACATATCGCGAGGCGGCCGCCGAGGGTGGCAAGGAGTTCTTGTTCCTCGTCGCGCCGGATAAGGGAGCAGTGCTCGACTACCGGCTCTCGGCTCGGGCCGATGTTGCTGCGAACTGTGGGCGAGTGGCTCGACCCGAGTTTCGCAACGCACTCGATTCGACCGGTGTGTCCTTCGATCTCTTGCCGACATTGGTGGCAGCGGAGCGAGCAGCCCCCGATGCCGGACGTTGGTATTACGAGCACGATTCGCATTGGACCTTCGAGGCTGGAGGCCTGGTCGCTGGTGACATCGTCGAGTACTTCGACGATGATCTGTACGACCCGCAGGTCATCCGCAGGATCGACCGCTCGTTGCCGATCAACGGTGACGTCTACCGGCGCATGGGCATCCAACGATCCCTCGAGGTCCCAGACCGAGTGCGCGTTGCGGAGCGAGTTGATGTGTTCACCGACCGCATCGAAGACCAGATCGGTGGCACCCGCACGGTGCGCAGCTATTTCAGCGGTGGCGACGGCGAGGTGATCGGTGGCGAGACCATCTTTGTCCACGATTCGATGATGAACTTCGTCGAACGCCAGCTGGCTCCGTACTTCGAAGAGGCGGTGTTTATCCACTGGCAGGATCTCGCAAAGGCGAACTTCTTTGAGCGAGTCCGCAGGGCGGACCAGGTGGTGTTCTTGCGGGTCGAGCGCGATGTTCATAGTGCGGTCGCTGGGCAACTCTTGGACGAGAACTTCGCGACGCGGTTTGCTGCGGCTCTGCGCCAGCGGCCGGATCCAGATCTCGGAGCCGACCTACAAGCAGCTGCTGGAGCGCTTCGTGCCTTCACCAGAGATACCGGAGGGTTCGTTTCGGCCTATGAAGATCTGTTCGTCGATCCGGGTGTTGATGGCTGGCTGGGCCCATATCTGTCCGGTGAACCGTTCGAGGTATCCCACCCTCGCTACGGAAACTGGGTCGCGCTTCGGGAACCGGAACCGGCCAGTGGGGCGCGCACTGATTGCGCCGAGTTCCACTCGGGCGACTGTGCGGTGTGGCTGTTGCTCGAGGGAGTGCCGCCGTTTGTCGCCGACGAGATCGACGAAGAGTTCGACGCAGCAGACGGCTATGACGCTGGCCGAGTTCGCTATGACGCGGCGTCGAGCACGGTCTACTTCTATTCCCTGGCCTGAGGGTCTTGAGGAAATCGTCGCTCTATTGGCGATGCTCCGATCTTTTGGCCGCTAGGTTGCAATCGAACGTATGTTCTAGTTAGACTCGCAGTACCTGCTCGCCCCCCACGAAGAGTCTCTCTTCAGGTTTAAGGACCTGACCGTCACTTTTCGAAAGGGGGAGTCTTGAGCATCTTCGAACACGAAGCACCGACACATCCGGCGCTGGCCGAGCTTCGAGGCGGGTTCGACGCTGTTGGCGAGGTTCCCTTTTCCACCCTCGAAGTTGACGAACTCAACGAGTTCCTGATCGAGGCGTATCGGGCTCAGCAGCAGATCAAGGGCGTACTCGCCAAGATCGTGCACGAGTCGATGAATCAGCAGTTGGCGAAGCGTCACGGCGAGCATTCGTTGTCGGTGCATATCGCTGGCCAGGTGCACGGCAACAGCAAGAGTGTCGCCAGCGAGTTGGCGTTTGCGCGTTGGCTGCATCGTTTCCCCGAACTCCACGCTGCGTTGATCTCAGGCGATGTGACGGTTGGGCATCTCAACGAGCTTCGACAGCTCGAGAACAAGCATCCCAAAGCATCACCGCACATGGAACGCGCCCAGGACTTCTTTGTTGACGCCGCCATCACGCTCCAGTTCCCGCAATGGGTCGATTCGGTTGGATACTGGTTTAAGGCCCTCGACCCCGACGGAAAGCTCAACGACCCGACAGACCCCAAGTACGGCACGACGATCACCAAACTCGCCTCTGGTGATGTCATCGTGACGATGTGCATGGACCCGGTCACCGGGGAGGCATACCTGACTGCGGTCGATGCCGAAGAGCAGAAGATCTTTAACGCCGAAGCCGATCTTGAGCCGATCGACAAGCTCACTCCGAAGCAACGCACGCAAACGGCGATCATGCGGCTCATCACCAGAGGCTTCCAAAAAGCCGACGGCAGCTTCCCTGAGCCGATGGTGCAGTTGGTCATGTCGGAGAAGGTCGCCGAAGACCTTCTCGCTCGGGCCATGGGGTGTATCGACCCCGATACGAACGGGCCAATGGACTTCGACCCGTTCGACCTCCCAATCGACTACGACGATGTCGACGGCCGCTGCGAAACGCTCCAAGGGACCCCCGTGCATCCAATGCACGCGTTGGTGCCGCTGTTGATTTCGAAGATGCGCCGCCTGGTCATCGACGAGTACGGCCAAGCCACCGAAGAACCCAAGAATGCTCCAACGTTCCGGTTCTTCACCAAAGAACAGCGACAGGTGTTGCTCGCTCTTGCACGCGGTAAGTGCGGAATCGCCGGCTGCAACAACCCATACGCGTGGCTCCAGATGGACCACATCCAGCCGCACAGCAAGACGGGTCAAACACTCCTGCCCAACGGGCAACCACTCTGCCAACCACACAACAAAGCCAAAGGCGACCGTGAGTAGCCGGGTAGGTTGAACCCATGTGCAGACGAGTGACGTGCAAGACGTGCAGCAAGCCAACGTGGTCGGGCTGTGGCGCCCACATTGAGGACGTCCTCGGTGACGTGGCTGTCGAAGACCGTTGCTCGTGCAGTGCTGGATCGGACGGGTCTCCAGGCTTCTTGGCTCGACTCTTCGGAGCGAAGTAGGCCCTGACCCCGTCTTCGAAAAGCGAGGCCAGGGCACTTCTTATGGCGCTGGTCGGTAGCCGGCTGGAGTCATGGTTGCGCTGGCTCTGCCCTGACTCACCGAACGGATTGCGTCGGTGAACCCGAACAGTTCGGCGAGCGGAACAATGGCCTTGCAGATCGACGAACCGTTGCGTTCGGTCAGCTCGCTGACTTCGCCGCGACGGCTGTTGATCGACCCAATGACTGCACCCAAATGTTCTTCGGGTGCTTCAGCTTCGACCGCCATGACCGGCTCGAGCAGCACGGTCCCCGCACGTTCGGTGGCCAGGCGAAGTGCCTGAGCTCCGGCGATACGGAATGATCGTTCGCTCGAGTCGTTCGAGTGGATCGCTCCATCGGTCAACGTCATCTTGATGCCAACCAATGGGTAGCCCAGCGGCCCAGCCGTCAGCGCGTCGAGCGCGCCTTCGGCAACCGCTTTGGCAAACTCGGCCGGGACTACGCCACCACTTGTCGTGTTGACGAAGTCGAGGTCGCCGACCGACGTCGAACCCGTTGGTTCAACGTTGACGACGACTCGGGCAAACATGCCCGGGCCACCGGTTTGCTTGTTGAGCTTGTGATCTAGACCAGCCACCGGAGCGGCAATGGTCTCTCGATAGGCCACTTCGGGTTGGCCCGTGTTCAGTTCGACACCATGGTCATCGGCCAAACGGTCGACAACGACCTGCAGATGCAGTTCGCCCATTCCGGCGATCAGCGTCTGGCCGGTTTCGTTGTTTGTCCGCACCGTGAAGGTCGGGTCTTCATCAGCGACACGGCTAAGTGCAACGCTGAGCTTTTCCTGATCCTGTGAGGTGGCGGGCTCGACCGCAATGGACATAACCGGCTCGGGAAACTCCATCGATTCGAATCCCACAACAGTGCGTGGATCGCACAATGTGTGTCCCGTGACCGTGTCGCCCAACCCGAAGACTGCAGCGATGTCGCCGGCCTCGACCTGCTCAACATCGGCGGTACGTCCAGCCTTCAGACGCACGATTCGACTCGCCCGTACGGACGAGCCAGTCGATGCGTTGAGGACCTTGTCGCCCTTGGCGAGCACGCCGCCATAGACGCGAATCCATGTGAGCTTGCCGCCTTGACCGTGAACGACCTTGAAGGCCAACGCCGAGAAGGGTTGGTCTTGTCCGGTCGGGATCTCGGTCATGGTCGCAGTATCGAGAACCGACGAAACGTCGTTGGGACTCGGCAAGTAGTTGACCACTGCATCGAGCAGCGGTTGGACGCCGATACCTGACAATGCCGATCCGCATAGCACCGGAACGACCTGACCGGAAACGGTCAGGCGTCGAAGCGCCGCACGAACGTCATCGAGGTCCACAACACCACGAACCCAATCATCGAGCAGTTGCTCGTCGAGCTCTGCCACGCTGTCGATCAGTTGTTGACGGCGTGCAGCAAGCTGCTCACTATCGATCGACGTGAGATGTTTGGGTGGAGTGATGTATTGCTCGACGTCGGTCGGATCGTCAGAGAGCCAACGCCAGACCGTGCCGCTGAGCACATCGATGATGCCGACGAACGTGTCGCCGTCGTGGAGCGGAACCTGAAGCTGCAACGGAGCAGCATCGAGTCGATCGGTGATCTCGGCAATACATGCGTCGAGATCGGCGCCTGGTCGGTCCATCTTGTTGATGAAGACCACCCGTGGAACGCCATGTCGATCGGCTTGTCGCCAAACCGTTTCGCTCTGTGGTTCGACCCCAGCCACGGCGTCAAAGACCGCAATGGCACCATCGAGCACCCGAAGGGATCGTTCGACTTCAACAGTGAAGTCGACGTGGCCCGGCGTGTCGATGAGGTTGATCTGATAGCCGTCCCACTCACAGGTGTGAGCTGCAGCCGTAATGGTGATGCCCCGAGCCTGCTCCTGTGGATGATGATCCAACTCGGCTTGTCCGTGGTGAACTTCGCCAATGCGATGGATCTCGCCCGTGAGGAACAGAATGCGTTCCGAGCAGGTGGTCTTGCCGGCGTCGACATGAGCCATGACGCCGAGATTGCGCGTGCGTGCACGCGAGGTAGTGGTGCGCGTTGGAGTGCGCATGATGAATTGTCCTTTGTCTAGAGCTGTTGTCGTGAACAAGCTCCGCTACCCAAGGTCCACGGAAGTGAAGGACCTCTGCTTTAGCTGGGCGCGGAGGGCGCTAGGACAGCTTCAGGATCTCCCGAACGAGGACGGGCACGATGTTGCTCTGGCGAGTACGCATGATGTCCCTTTCGTTTCGAGGAGTGACAACGAGGATCGACGGTACGTGAACCTCCCCGCCATTGCAAGGGTTCTATCCGAACGTGATTCCTTTGAACGCCTCGGTCTGTTGCTTGAGTGCTTTCTCGGTTGGCAGTCGTTCCATGCTCGACGCTCCGTAGAAGCCGTGGCAGTTCGTCGTGTGTCGCAGGACGTACTCCGCATCCTCTGGTGAGGACACCGGGCCACCGTGGACAAGCGTGATCACGTCTTCACGGACACTGCGAGCAGCGGCGATCCACTCATCGACGACGGCCGGGCAGTTCTCGAGCGTCAATGCGGTTTCGGCTCCGATGCCTCCTCCGGTTGTGAGCCCGAGATGGCACACCACGATGTCGGCTCCGGCTTCGGTCATCGCGATCGCGTCTTCGGCGGAGAACACATACGGGGTTGTGAACATGTCTTGCTGGTGCGCCTCGGCAATCATGTCGACCTCGACCTGGTAGCTCATCCCCGTCTCCTCGAGGTTCTGGCGGAACACCCCATCGATCAGTCCAACGGTGGGGAAGTTCTGCACACCAGAGAACCCAATACGTCGCAGTTCGGTCAGGAAGCGTTCGTGGTCGATGAAAGGGTCGGTCGCGTTGACGCCAGCTAGCACCGGAGTCTTCTTGGCGACCGGAAGCACCTCCTTGGCCATATCGACAACGATCTCGTTGGCGTTGCCGTACGCAAGCAAACCGGCGAGCGAGCCATGGCCAGCCATTCGGTAGCGACCCGAGTTGTAGATAACGATCAGGTCGATCCCGCCGGCTTCCTCCCACTTTGCGGACAGGCCGGTGCCCGCACCACCACCGATGATCGGCTCATTGCGCTCGATCATTGCTCGAAAGGTGGCGAGCATGTCCTGTCGGTTGAACTGGGGCATTGGAGTGAGTCCTTCGTGGTGAGGTGCGGCGAACGTTGACTGGGCTTACGTCAACACGGTGCCGATGTCGATTGGCTCAA
Source organism: uncultured Acidimicrobiales bacterium (assembly GCA_938002955.1). GTDB lineage: Bacteria > Actinomycetota > Acidimicrobiia > Acidimicrobiales > SHLQ01 > SHLQ01. Next base: position 1,035 of record CALLAA010000038.1, on the reverse strand, counting down.
GCGTGGGGAATTGGCTCAAGAGTGCTGACTCGGGCTCGCGGTCGGGGCGCCAGCGGACGAAGCGGGTTGTGCCGCGGAACCGGCCGTCTGTAGCGAGCACATACTTGACTTCGACCACGCGTTCTGGGCGTACCGGGATCCACGAATGGTCGCGTCCATTTGCGCCGCTCCACCGATTCGGAGCGCCCGGCATCGAGGTTGCAGAGTCCTGATGAGCTTCGGGGCTCATCCACGACGCCCACGGGTGTTTGGTCATGTCCTCCATGACGTGCGGCGCAATCTCGTCGAGTAGCTCTACCCGTTTCTTCGCGGTGAACGAGGCCGATACGCCCACATGACGCAACCCGCCGTCGTCGTCGTACAGACCCAGCACCAGCGAGCCAATGCCATCACCGGACTTGTGAATGCGGTAACCGGCGACGACACAGTCGATCGTGCGTACGTGCTTCAGTTTGAACTGCACTCGCTTGTCCTGGACATAGACGCCGTCGAGTGGTTTCGCGATCAGCCCATCGAGACCCGCACCTTCGAGCGTGTGAAACCACTCCATTGCCTGCGTGCGATCGGTGGTCATCGGTGCCAGGTGCACCGAGTCAACAAAGCTCGGTGCGAGTGACTCGAGTGCCCGGCGACGATCCGAAAACGGCGCATCGAGAAACGACTCGTCGCCAAGGGCCAGGCAGTCGAACGCTACGTACGACACGGGAGTCCTTTCGGCGAGCATGTTGACGCGGCTCTCGGCCGGGTGAATACGCTGGCCGAGCGCATCGAAATCGAGTGACCCATCGATCGCCACGATCAGCTCGCCATCGACCACGCACCGATCGGGGAGCGAGTCTCGAAGCGGGTCCATGATCTCGGGGAAGTACCGGTTGAACGGCTTCTGGTTCCGGCTGCCAAGAACGATCTCGTCGCCGTCTTTGAACACGATGCAGCGGAACCCGTCCCACTTCGGTTCGAGTGCGAGCTCGCCGTCGGGCAGCGCCTCGAGCGCCTTTGCGAGCATTGGCTTGATCGGCGGCATGACTGGCAGGT
>CALLAA010000037.1 GCA_938002955.1 uncultured Acidimicrobiales bacterium | reverse complement strand
AGCCTGGTCGTTCGTCCCTCACTCCCGCACGCGGCAGGCAGTCCTCAATGCGTATACAGACACGATGGGGAACCGGACGACCGGCGAGAGGTTGGCGAGGTGTGAAAGACGGCGACAGGCCGTCGAGCGCAGCCCGACTTTGGTGAAGCGAGCGAAGCGATGCGCAACCCTGAGGGCGAAGCCGACGGGTTGGTGACGACTGGAGCATCTCGCCAACCTCGGTCACTGGGAAACTGCGCCCATGGCTGATGGGAGGCGGTCGCGCCATTGGGTGGTGGCGTCTTCGAGGCTGCCTTCGACGAGACCCTTGAACGAGATCTGATCGCCGGTTGCGAGGCCGAGGCGTGTGATCGGGACTCCCATTGACTCGGCCATGTTCTCGACGATCGCCATGTTGTCGGTCGAAACCGCAACGACGACTCGTGATGGCGCTTCGCTGAAGAGCTGATCGTGCGTCTTAATGCGAGCAGCCATGACGCCGACGCCGCCGGCGATCGCCATCTCGGCAACCGCAAGGCCAAGGCCGCCGGTGCCAACATCGTGCACTGCGGACAGGACTCCACCACTGACAAGTGCACGGGTAACTTCGGCGACTCGCAGGTGCATGTCGTAGTCGAGTTCGGGAAGGTCGCCGCCTTGGGCTCCCTTGTTGCGAGCCCACATCGAACCGCCGAGGCCCGATCCTTCCGGACCGAGCACGATGATCCGGTGGCCTTCGGTGAGGGCCATGCCCGGAGGTGCGTGTTCGATCTGACCGGTCATGCCGAGCATGCCAACCACGGGGGTCGGGTCGATGTTGTGACCGTTCGCTTCGTTGTAGAGGCTGACGTTTCCGCCAACGACCGGAACCGTAAAGGCCGTGCAGGCTTCGGCCATGCCGTCGACAGCTTGGCTGAGCTGCCACATGGTGACGGGGTGTTCGGGGTTGCCGAAGTTCAAGTTGTTGACGAGCGCAAGGGGCTTTGCCCCGACGCAGGCGAGGTTGAGCATCGACTCGGCAACGGTCATCGCTGCGCCACGGAACGGGTTGACGATGCACCAGTGATGATTGCCATCGGTGGTCATGCCGATGCCGCGGCCGGTATCAGCGTTGGTTTCTGGATGCTTGAGACGTAGCAACGTTGCGTCGCTGCCCGGGCCAACGACGGTGTTCAAGAACAGCTGACTGTCGTATTGGTTGTGCACCCACGACGTGTCCATGAGCATGTCGGTCAGATCGGACCACACATCAGCCGGCGCGTCGAGCGTTGCCGGGTCGGTCTCGCCTGAACGATCGGGCTCCTGCATTGGCCGGTCGTACAACGGGGCCGCGTCGTGGAGCGACGATGCGGGGATGTTGGCGAGCTCTTCGCCCTCCCAACCATCGAGAATCCGCAGTGCGCCACCTTCGACAACCTTGCCGACGACCGACGCCTGTACTTCCCACTTGGCGCACAACTCGAGCACACGGTCGACCCCATCGGGTTCGACGATGGCGAGCATGCGCTCTTGGCTTTCACTCGTCATGACCTCGAAGGGCTCCATGCCTTCTTGGCGACGATGCACCGCAGTCACGTCGACGTCCATGCCCATGCCGCCACGAGACGCGGTCTCCGACGTTGCGCATACAAAGCCAGCGCCGCCAAGATCCTGAATGCCGACAACGAGGCCTTCGTTCAGCAATTCAAGACATGCCTCAATGAGGCGCTTCTCCTCGTAGGGATCACCGACCTGCACGCTTGGACGCTTGGCGCTGTCATCTTCGGAGTCGTCGAAGCCCGCCGAGGCAAGAACGCTCACGCCGCCGATGCCGTCACGGCCCGTCGACGAGCCAAAGAGGATCGCGACGTTGCCGAGGCCGGTCGCCTCACCAAGAACGAGACGTTCGGTCGGCATGGTTCCGAGACAGAAGACATTGACGAGGGGGTTGCCCTTGTAGGTCTCGTCGAAGATGGTTTCGCCGCCGACGGTCGGGACGCCAACAGAGTTTCCGTAGCCGGAGATGCCGCTCACGACACCTTCGGCGATCCACCGGCTTCGGGCATCGTCGATCGGCCCGAACCGCAGCGGGTCCATAAGGGCGATCGGGCGAGCACCCATGGTGAAGATGTCTCGCAAGATTCCGCCAGCGCCGGTCGCAGCGCCCTGGTACGGCTCGATGGCCGATGGATGGTTGTGGCTCTCGATGCGAAAGGCCCCGGCAATGCCGTCACCGAGGTCGACGACACCAGCGTTCTCACCGGGCCCGACGAGGACCCACGGCGCTTCGGTCGGGAGTCGTTTGAGGTGAATCCTGGACGACTTGTACGAACAGTGCTCGGACCACATCACCGAGTACATCGAAAGTTCGAGCGGGTTGGCCGATCGGCCGAGAATTTCGTCGATCGATTCCGCTTCGTCGTCGGTCAGTCCAAGGGCGCGATGCAAGGGCTCAGCCATATGACCTAAACCTAACTGCCTCGACGGAACGATGGTCAGTTTGGCGCTGTGACCTTTGAAAAAAGTCGCCGTTTCCTCGTTCGTTGAATGCGATGGGGGGAGCTCCCCATCAACTCCGCAGTCATCATCACCGATACTACGAACATGGCAAAGGCACCTAAGGCACTCGCATTCACGTTCGCTTCGCTGCTCGCCCTCGGCGCGTGTGGCTCAGATCCGGTCGAAGAACAAGCCAACACCGAGACTTCGTCGAGTGCCGAAGCTGTCACCGAACTCGTGTCCGAGGGAGCCGAGCCGGTCGAGGCTGATACGTCCGACGACTCGCCGACCGAAGACCCTGTCGTCGAGGACACCACGACCGACGAGGAAACGACTGAAACCGTGGTCGAGGAAGAGCCCATCGAAACCTGCGACGCACCGGAACTCCAACCCCACTACGTCGATGTCTCGCTCGACGACCCCGATGGCGGCTTGAACGTACGAAGCGGTGCTGGCGTAGACAACGACGTCATCGTCACCATCGAACGGAGCGGCGAGCTCATCTCGACCGGCAATTGTGAAGTTGTCGGAACCGTCGACTGGTGGGAGGTCAGCACGTCCGATGGAAGCCTTACCGGCTGGGCATCGAGCCGTTTCCTTTCCGATCTGCCCGTGTTCAACCCAGGTCTGGGCAAGGCGATCGAAGATACCGACAACGTCGGCGTCGGTGGGAGCACGCTCGAGGAGATGGCCGAAGCAATCGCCGAGGCCTATGGCTTCGATGAGGACGGAGTGATCACCCAAGAAGGCGAGGTCATCGGTATCGACGCTCAGGGTGGCTCGGTCACCTACATCATGACGGGCCTAAAGGACGACGCGTCCAACGGGTATCAGGTCGAGATCGACTTTCTGCTCGACAAGAACGAAACCGAAGACGGCGAA
>CALLAA010000036.1 GCA_938002955.1 uncultured Acidimicrobiales bacterium | reverse complement strand
TCTGAGGTTCCGTCTCCGGTCGCTGGTGTGATTACGGAGATTTTGGTTCCTGAGGGTGAGACGGTTGAGGTTGGCACGGTTTTGGCTCGTGTTGGTGATGCGGGTGCGGTTGCTGCTGCGCCTGCGGCCCCTGTTGCCGAGACCGCTCCGGCTCCCGCTCCCGCTCCGACCCAAGAAGCTGCACCTGCTCCCGCTCCGGCGGCTCCGACTCCAGAACCGGTAGCTCCATCTCCTGGCGCCGGTGGCGTCGATCTGACCGGCTTCGTGCTTTCCCCGGTTGTTCGCCGCCTCATTACGGAAAACTCTCTCGACCCGTCCACGATTACCGGCACCGGCCTCGGGGGTCGCATCACCCGTAAGGACGTCGAGGCTGTCGTACAAAGCAAGGTCGCAAACGGCGCGACCCCGACGCCACCGGCACCAGCGCCAGCACCAGCAACGCCAGCACCTGCGGCTCCTGTCGCTCCACCTGCACCGCCAGCTCCTGCACCAGCTCCGGCACCTGCAGCTCCCGCACCGCCTGCGCCTGCTCCGTCTGCCGAGAGCGCTGGTGCGGTTCCGCTCAACAACATCCGTCGAAAGACGGCCGAGCACATGGTCATGTCCAAGGCGACGTCGCCTCACGTTCTGACGGCCATGGAAGTCGACTTCGAAGGAGTCGAGGTCGTTCGTCGTCGCCACAAGGCCGACTGGAAGAAGGAAGAGGGCTTCAGCCTCACCTATCTGCCATTTATCCTTCGGGCTGTCGCCGACGCCATGCGGGACTTCCCGCTCATGAACGCGTCGCTCACCGGCGATGCCGTCACCATGCACAGCGACGTCAACGTTGCTGTTGCCGTCGATCTGAACTTCGATGGATTGTTGGCGCCGGTCGTCAAGAACGTCGAGGGCAAGCGGCTACGCCAGCTCAGCCGTGATGTTGTCGATATCGCCACCCGAGCCCGGACGAAGAAGGTCACTCCCGATGACCTTTCCGGCGGAACCTTCACCATCACGAACCCGGGTCAGTACGGAACGCTTATGCAGTTTCCGATTATCAACCAGCCGCAGGTCGCGATCCTCTCGACCGACGGCGTGCATCGCAAGCCGGTCGTCGTCACCGACGAATTTGGCAGCGAGAACATCGCAATCCACTCCGTTGGTGTGTTGGCGCTCGCATGGGATCACCGTGCGTTCGATGGTGCCTACGCAGCGGCGTTCCTCGCCAAGATGCGTGAGATCATCGAGACGACCGACTGGGAAGCCGAGATCAGCTAGGGATGGCTCAACCGCTGCGTGCTCGCTGGTTAGGCAAGGTCTCCTACAGCGACGCGCACACGTTGCAGCATTCGCTTTTCGCACACGCCGACAACCATCTGTTGTTGCTCGAGCATCCGCCGGTCTACACGTTGGGTGTCCGCGCGTCGCTCGACAACCTGTTGGTCGATCCCGCTGACGTCGGAGCCGAGCTCATCACCACCGACCGAGGTGGCGATATCACCTGGCATGGCCCGGGCCAGCTCGTTGGTTATCCGATCCTGAACGTTCCGGGAAAACGCGGTGGCGGCATGGCCGACACCGTCGCATATGTCCGGTCGGTCGAGCAGTTGATCATCGACACACTCAACGACCTCGGTCTCGCCGACGTGGGCCGCCTGCGCGAGTACCCCGGTGTCTGGGTTGCTCCAGAAAGTGATGCGCCGCGCAAGATCGCGGCGATCGGCGTTCGTCTCACACGTGGCCGGTCGATGCATGGCTTTGCGCTCAATGTGTCTCCCGACATGTCGTGGTTCGATCACATGATTCCGTGTGGCATCACCGACAAGGCCGTGACGTCGCTTGCCAACGAAGGTATCGACCGTTCGATGCAAGACGTGGTCGATGCCCTCGTGGTACGAGCCGAGGCGCAGTGGGGAGCCCTCGACCGCCAAGACGTGGTGTGGCGGACCCCATCCGATCGTGCCGATCTGACACCGTTCTCCCGTGGTGAGGGTCCAGGTGAAACCGCAGGGACACCAGACTCGCCCTTGGTCGAAACGCCCGCCAAGAATGCGCACCTCCAAGGAACCTCGGTCCGTATCAGCGGACGCCTCTCTGAAGCCGGCGTAACCACGGGCCTACAGATCTCGAGCCGCAAGCCCGACTGGATGCGGGTCAAGGCCGATATGGGCCCCGAATACCGACGCCTCAAAGGGATCATGAAGAGCCTCGACCTCGTGACCGTGTGCGAGGAGGCCGGCTGCCCGAACATCTTCGACTGTTGGAATGATGGGACTGCGACCTTCATGGTGTGCGGTGAGCGATGCACTCGCAAGTGCGGATTCTGTCTCGTCGACACCCGTCACCCAGAGGCCGTCGATCCAAACGAACCGCACAAGGTCGCCGAAGCCGTCGAGAAGATGAACCTCGAGTACGCGGTTATCACCATGGTTGCCCGTGACGATCTCGACGACGGTGGTGCTGAACATGTGGCCCAGACCATCCGCGCGATCCGAGATCGCAAACCCGTTGCTCGGGTCGAGGTGCTTATCAGCGATTGCAAAGGCGACCCGGACAGCCTCGACGTCATCAACAATGCGCGACCCGATGTGCTGAACCACAACATCGAGACCGTCCCCCGCTTGCAGCGAGTGGCCCGACCGTCGGCGAGCTACGCCCGAAGCCTGGCGGTTCTCGGCCGAGCAAAGTCGGCGGGTCTGACGACGAAGTCTTCGATCATCGTGGGCATGGGTGAGTCCTTTGACGAGGTGGTTTCGACCATGGCCGACCTTGCCGCAGTCGGCGTGGACATCGTCACGATTGGCCAATACCTACGACCGACGTCGAACCATCTGCCCGTTGCCCGATGGGTTGAGCCTGCCGAGTTCGACGAGTGGAAGCGCATTGGCGAAGAAGAGCTGGGCCTTGTTCATGTCGAGTCCAGCCCGCTCACCCGGTCGAGCTATCACGCGAAACACGCTGAGTCCGCAGCTGCATCCCGCTAACGCCGGCCGCCTGACGCTCCATGGTTCGGTGGTGTCTAGTCTGTAGCGATGAGCTTTGCTGATCGTTTCTCTCGTGCCCGATCTCAAATGGTCGACCAAGGTGTCGACGTTCTATTGCTTTCTGTTGGTGCGGACCTGCCGTACCTCACGGGCTACGGGGCGATGCCGCTCGAGCGGTTAACAATGCTGGTGCTGCCACGTGACGGCGAGGCCAAGCTCGTGATCCCCGAGCTCGAGGCGTCGTTGGTCGATGTGCAACCGGAGTTCGCCCTGCATGCGTGGGGCGAGACCGAAGATCCGCTGAACATCGTCGACGACATGTTGGGTTCGGCATCGACGGTCGCCATCGGCGATACGACGTGGGCGCGCTTCCTCGTCGGCCTGATCGAGCGGAACGACGAGCGGACGTTTCGTAACGCGTCTGACGTGATGACCCCGTTGCGAGCGGTGAAGACCCCCGATGAGATCGAGCGGTTGCGGGCAGCGAGCCACGCGGTTGATCGTATTGCGGCTCGACTGCAAGCGGGCGAGATTCCGTTGGTCGGGCAGACCGAGGCCCAAGTATCGGCTGAACTTGGACGTCAGATTCTCGAGGAGGGTCACGGCAAGGTGAACTTCGCCATCGTGGCAGCGGGCGAGAATGCGGCGAGCCCGCACCATCATGCGGGCGATCGGGTGATTCGGGAGAACGAAGGGGTCCTCTGTGACTTTGGCGGCACCATGTTCGGTGACGACGGCATTGGGTATTGCAGCGACCTCACCCGGTGTGTCTACACGGGTGAACCAACAGCGGAGTTTTCCGAGGCCTACGACGTGCTGTTCGAAGCCCAAGCAGCATCGGTCGCGGCCGCCACGGTAGGCACGCCGGCGCAAGACGTTGATCGGGCTGGGCGTGAGATCATCTCTGCGGCCGGCTATGGCGAGTACTTCATTCACCGAACTGGTCACGGCATTGGCGTGGAGGCCCACGAAGAGCCATACATCGTCGAAGGAAACCGCGATGGGTTGGCGGCTGGCAACGCGTTCTCGGTCGAGCCTGGGATCTACGTCCCAGGCAGGTTCGGCATGCGCATCGAAGACATCGTGGTCGCCGCAGACGAGGGCCCCGATCCCCTAAACCAGGTAGACCACCACCTAGCGGTAATCAACTAACCGCGCCACAGGAGCAAACGCCGCCTCGGGCGTAAAGCCTCCGTGGCGTGTGAACGGCCTCCGGAGGAGGAGATGGGCTTCGGGACGTGCCGCCATAATTCGAGCGGAGCGAGGGCGGCTAAGTCCGTAAGCCTCCGTGGCGTGTGAACGGCCTCCGGAGGAGGAGATGGGCTTCGGGACGGGTGCCTCCAGAATGGGCGACGAAGTCGCTGGAGGCTTACGTCCGAAGCGTGGCTCGGGCGATGAGATCCATGCTGAAGGCCATCAGGATGGCCAGGTACAACATGCCGGTCGCGGCCATCACAGCGGAGTATTCCTTGCCTCGCAAGATGATGATCGTGACGCCGAGCAAGATGATGGTGGCGACGGTCGATGCCGCCCAGAACCAGCCGAGCTGACCGAGAAAGCCGTCGTCGATCGTGCCGTTGAGTACGGACCACATGCCGGTCGGGAGCATGAGGACAAGCAGTTCGAATGGCCAGAGCAGGGTGGTCCATTTGACGAGTTCGTTGAGTGGTGCCCGGCCGAGTCCGGGTTGTACGAGGTACCAGTGTCCGAGGAGCATGGCGTCGCTGACGGCTCCAAGGAAGAACGCTCCGACGACGATTCGCGCGACACCGAGCCACGCTGGATCGGCGGCTTCGATGCCTCCGGCAATACAGGCGACAACACCGAATATCGGTGGGATGAGGTCGAGGACGGGTGGAAACTCTGGCGCGTCTTTGTCGAAGCGCTCTTCGGCCTTGTCGATGCCGGTCATTTCGGCGACGCGTCGTGAGCGCCGTTCGATCAGTGCCCGCTGTCCAGCGACACCGGCTGACCGTCGTTGGTAACTCACCCAGAGGGCAACGCCGCTCGTGATGATCATGAGGGCGTTGGCAACATCTCGTACGGGAACCCACCCGCGGTAGTAGGCAATGACCAGTGCGATGATGCCGAAGATCATGAAGGTGATGCGCTGTAGCCAGCCGTAGCCAAGTCCGACTTGCCGGCGTCGTGTCGTCACCCACAAGAAAAAGAGTCCGCCGGTCGCCCACTGGATCATTACCGTTGCGGCGTCGAGTTCGATCACGGTTTGGAGTGTATGCGGTTGGTTCGGTTCACTAACCGACTTTCTGGCTTGAACCGGTGAAACGTCGGCATCGGCCGGCGTTCGATTAACAGGCACGCGGGTTTTGGCCGATAATTGGACTATGGCACGTCCAATTTGGTCCGGTTCGGTCAGTTTCGGCTTGGTGAACATTCCGGTGAAGTTGTTCAGCGCGGTGTCGCGCAAGAACGTTCGTTTCAATCAGATCGAGGCATCGACCGGCGCTCGAATCAAGCAGAAGCGCGTCTCGTCGGTTACCGGCGAAGAGGTCGACTACGCAGAGATCGTGAAGGGGTACGAGCTGCCGTCGGGCGAGTACGTAACCATCGCTCCTGAAGAACTCGATGCACTCGATCCCGAGGCGGTCAAGACGATCGATCTGCAAGAGTTCGTCGATTTGGTCGATATCGACCCGGTCTTCTACGACTCTCCGTACTACTTGGCGCCAAGCCCCGATACGCAGAAGCCGTACAAGCTCCTCGTGACAGCGATGGAGGAGGCGGGCAAGGTCGGCATTGCGAAGTTCGTGATGCGTAGTAAGCAGTATCTGGCTGCGATCCGTCCCGTGGACGGGCGACTGATGTTGTCGACGATGGTGTATGCCGATGAGTTGGTCGCGCCGACCGCCGTTGAGCTGTTCGACGGTCTCGATGACGTCGAGGTAACCGATCGTGAGCTCGGCATGGCCCGACAGCTGATCTCGTCGCTCGAGGCCGATTTCGAACCCGAGAAGTTCTCCGATACGTACCGCCTTGCGGTCCTCGAGATGATCGATCGCAAGGTGGCTGGTGAGGAAGCGATTATCGCTGCGCCGGCCGAAGAGGAGATGGGTTCGGTCGTCGACTTGATGGCTGCGCTCGAGGCAAGTGTCGCCGAGGCAAAGAAGGCGCGCACTCGCCACCCGACAGCGAAGGCCGAGAGCGCATCGAAGAAGAAGCCTGCGAAGAAGACGACAGCAAAGAAGAAGGCTGCGGCGAAGAAGCCGGCCAAGAAAGCTCCGGCGAAGAAGGCCGCGGCCAAGAAGACGGCAGCGAAGAAGCCGGTCAAGAAAGCGTCGTAGTCGTCGGGGTCGACTCGTATGGCTTGGGGCTGTTGACTACCCTTTGCCTCGATGCCTGCAGCCATTCCCGTTCGTACCGAGATTGCTGGCCGCGCGCTCAAGGTCACGAATCTCGACAAGGTGCTGTATCCGCTTGTCGGGTTCACTAAGGCGCAGGTCATTGCCTATTACGTGAACGTCGCGCCCGTCATGCTGGCCCATATCGAGGATCGCGGTGTGACGTTCAAACGGTGGCCGGACGGGATTACTGCCGAGCCGTTCTTTAACAAGCGGGCGCCGTCGCATCGGCCGGACTGGATCGGCACATGTGTCGGCCCTGGTGACAAGGGCAAGGGAATCGAGTACCCCATGTTGTCCGAGGTTGCGGCACTCGCATGGTCGGCGAACCTGGCGGCGTTGGAGATCCACGGCCCGATGGCCCGATGTGGCGAGATCGATTCGCCGTCGATCCTGGTGTTCGATCTCGACCCTGGTGATCCGGCGACGATCATCGAGTGTTGTCAGGTTGCGTTGTCGATTCGAAGCGTGCTCGAGACCATTGGGCTGGAGGCCTTTGCAAAGACGTCGGGATCGACGGGGATGCAGCTGTATGTGCCGTTGAATACTCCACACACGCATCAGCATGCGTCGGACTTTGCACTCGCTGTTGCCCAGTTGCTGGAGAAGCAGCAGCCAAACGCCGTCACGGCCAACATGGCCAAGAAGCAGCGGACGAACAAGATCTTTATCGACTGGAGTCAGAACTCGCGGCACAAGACGACGATCGCTCCGTATTCGCTTCGGGGAAAGGATCGCCCGACGGTATCGACGCCCATTTCTTGGGACGAGGTGAGCGACGGCGCCGATGGTGAGTGGTTGAGTTTCGAGGCCGACGAGGTTCTTGAGCGAATAGAGGAGTTCGGCGACTTGTTCGCGGACGTCGTCACGATGGAGCAAGCGCTGCCGGTGGGCCGTGACTGACCCCGGAATGCCCGGTCCGGGAGAAGTCGAGTTCACCGATGAGCAATACGAGGAGTATTTCGGCACGTCGAGCGAGCCGCTCGCTCCGAAGAGTCGGAGGATTCCGTGGTGGGCTCGTTTCGTCGGGCTGTTTGTCGCCGGCGCGATGGCGCTTGGTGGGGTCCTTGCGCTCGTGGACAATGTGCGAACCAACCCCGACATTCGGGATCCGGCGGCGATCGAGGCCGCGGCGTGGGAAGAGGTAAATGCGTCGCCGCTTGGGTGGCTGGTTGAGGACATCTTGATCTTCCCGATTCCCGAAGGGCGCGTCGGGGCGTTCGTGACAAACAATCCGCCCGATGGCGTGATCACGATCGACCTTCGGCCGTGGACCGCCGATGGCCTCGACGAACTGATGGATCACGAGATCGGCCATCTCCTGGACTTTGCGCTGTGGGAGCCCCGCGATCCGAACCGCAAGGGCGGGTTGGGGACCGAGGCCTGGGCCGAGTGTGCGGCGGTCGATGCGGGAACCCGGCGCGTCGACCCACGAGACCCAGGGGGCGAGTACCACTGCTTTGATGACGAGCTCGCGACGTACCGCGCAACCTTGTCGACCGTTTCGGAGGTCTGCAAGCGCTGGGCTGACCGAGAGTGCCGTAGCCTCGCGGAATGACCTCATCACGTCGGGCCACCGTGCTCGTCTGCCTGGCCTACACGTGGTGGGGGTGCTCGGCGATTTTTTGGCGTGAGCTCGGCAGCGTCGCTCCGGTCGACCAGTTGTCGTTCCGGGTGATCACCGGCTTTAGCTACCTCGCTGTCGTGTGGATGGTGCGCCGTCACAATCCAATCGTTGGCCTGACCAAGCAACACCTGACCTATGGACTCGCCGCGTGCGCCTTGATCGCTGCGAACTGGATCGTGTTTCTGTGGGCGGTCGACAATGGTCGTGCGGTCGAGGCCGCGCTGGGTTACTTCCTCATGCCGTTGTTCTCGGTGGCTCTCGGCGTAGGTCTGCTCGGCGAGCGGCTTCGGGTGTTACAGAAAGCAGCGTTGGCTCTCGCCGTTGTGGGCATTGTGTGGACCCTTGTCGTCGTCGGCACGGTTCCGTGGGTGGCGCTCATCCTTGGCGCGTCATTCGCCGTGTATGGATGGGCGCGCAAGCAGGGGCCCTGGAACGCGGTCGATGGGCTGACGTTTGAAACCATGTTGCTCGTGCCCTTTCTCCTGCCGCTTTTGCTGTGGCGTGGGGCCGGCGACGTTGCGGTCACCGGAGATGGCTCGTGGGCGACGCTGTTGCTGATCGCCGCGACCGGGTTGGTAACGATCGTGCCGTTGTTGTTGTTCGCCTCCGCAGCACGGCAAGTGTCGCTCACCGTCGTTGGCCTGTTGCAATACATCAACCCGACGCTGCAGTTCCTTGTTGGTTGGCAGGTACTCGGCGAGCCCGTGAGCACATCCCGGCTGCTCGGGTTCGCGTGGATCTGGGCCGCGCTTGGGCTCGTGATCGTCGACGAGCTGGGGTCAAAGCGCCCAGTTGACGGGAGCACGTCCGGCGTTCGCTAGTGCTGCGTTGGCGGTCGAAAAAGGCTTGCTTCCAAAGAAGCCGCGGTGCGCCGATAGCGGCGACGGGTGGGGCGATTCGATCACCGCGTGCCGCCCGGTGTCGATCAGTTGCTTCTTCTTGCGAGCGCTTGCGCCCCACAGGATGAACACGACCGTTTCGGGTTTTGCGTTCACGGCGTCGATGACCTGATCGGTGAAGGTCTCCCAGCCCCGTTTCTGGTGCGAGGCGGCAGCGTGAGCTCGCACGGTCAGGGTTGCGTTGATGAGGAGAACTCCCTGGGTGGCCCATGGTTCGAGGTTGCCGTGGGCTGGTCGCGGTAGGGCGAGGTCGGCCTCGAGTTCCTTGTGGATGTTTTGCAGGCTCGGCGGGATCTTCACGCCATCTCGCACGGAGAACGCGAGCCCGTTCGCTTGGCCGGGCCCGTGGTACGGGTCTTGGCCAAGGATGAGCACTTTGGTGTTCGCGTATGGGGTCAGGTGTAGCGCCCGGAAGACCTCGTCAGCCGGTGGGTAGACCTCGTGGTTGGCACGTTCGTGCGCGACGAACCGCTGGAGGTCGCTCCAGTACGGCTTGTCGAACTCATTTCGAAGGAGGGGATTCCAGTCTGTGGGAGGCGCCATATGTCGCAACGTAGGTGACCACTAGTAGCCAATCCAGCCAGAGGCGGCGGCTATGGTTGGCGGATGGCTTTGACGATCACCACCGCCCGTTCCGCTCCCGCTGCTTCCAAGATTCTTGGCGTCGGCGTCTTCAGCGACAAGGACCGCCCCTCGGACTTGCCGTCTGCGCTACTGGACAGTCGAGGGTTCGACGCGAAGCTGGGTAAGACCATGATCGTCGAGACCGACAACGGGATCGTTGCTGCGGTTGGCTTGGGCGACTCGGGTGATCTCACGGCGCAGTCGTTGCGTACTGCTGGTGCGAGCTTCGCCCGTGCTGCTCGTCGGCACAAGGTAGCGGCGACGTCGGTGCTCGCCGATGCGCTCGCTGGGACGGAAGGAATCGACCAGGCGACGGCTGCGCAGTGCCTGGCCGAGGGCCTCGAGCTCGGCGGCTATAGCTTCGACACGCACAAGTCGAAGACGAACAAGACGCGCTACGACCTTGGCAAGGTCACCGTTGTTGGATCGACGTCTGCTGCGGTGAAAGGTGGTATCGAGATTGGCCAGGCCATCGCTGCTGGCCAGATGCTCGCCCGCACGTACGTAAACGAGCCCGGCGGAACGCTCACCCCGCCTGAGTTCGCAAAGCGGGTCCAAGCCATGGCCAAGACGGCTGGCCTCACGTGCAAGGTCATGGATCTTGCGGCGATCAAGAAGGCAAAGCTCGGTGGTCTGCTCGGCGTCAACCAGGGTTCGACCATTCATCCTCGGTTCGTCGAGTTGACGTATTCACCGCCCAAGGCCAAAGCAACGTTGGCCTTTGTCGGTAAGGGCATCACGTTCGATGCTGGTGGCCTGTCGATCAAGACGGGCACCGGCATGATGACGATGAAGTGCGACATGGGTGGAGCAGCAGCTGTTGCTGGCGCAATGTCGGCGTTGAAGGCAGCGAAGGTTCCGGTCCGGGTCCGCGCCTACATCCCAATGACTGACAACATGCTCGGTGGTAACGCAACCCGTCCCGGCGACGTTCTCAAGATTCGCAATGGCAAGACCATCGAGGTCCTCAACACCGACGCTGAAGGTCGTTTGGTTCTCGCCGATGCCCTGAGCCTCGCAAGCGAAGCAAAGCCCGACGCGATCGTCGACCTCGCAACTCTGACGGGAGCGTGCATGGTTGCGCTCGGACCAAAGATCGCCGGTCTAATGAGCAACGACGATGATTTCGCAGCGAAGGTCGCCGCAGCCGCCGATGGTGCCGGCGAGAAGGTTTGGCGTTTGCCGCTTCCCGTCGAATATAAGTCGATGGTCGAGTCTCCCGTGGCCGATATGAAGAACATCGGTGGGCCGCACGGCGGGGCGCTCACCGCAGGTCTGATCTTGCAGGAGTTTGTTGGCGAGGGTATCCCGTGGGTGCACCTCGATATCGCCGGCCCAGCGTTCACCGACTCGGCCGATGTCGAGACGCGCAAGGGTGGCACC
>CALLAA010000035.1 GCA_938002955.1 uncultured Acidimicrobiales bacterium | reverse complement strand
TGAAGGCACGTACCCGCTGCCCGAAGCCCAACTCGACCGCTTCATGATGAAGGTCCTCGTGGGATATCCGTCTCCGACCGAAGAGTTCGTCATCGTCGAACGAATGACGAGCGCTGTCGAGCAGGTCGCCCAGGTCATCACCACCGATGAGCTCCTCGACCTCCAAGCCGCAGCGGACAACATCTACGTGGACCCAGCGCTGATCGAATACTCCGTACAGCTCGTGAACGCCACCCGCGCACCACACACTGTTGGCTTGTCGGGCCTGTCCCCGTACATCACTCACGGCGCAAGCCCACGAGCGTCGATCAACCTTATTCTCACGGCAAAGGCGCTCGCGTTCGTACGTGGCCGTACGTACGCCCTCGCCCAAGACGTCCGGGATCTCGCGCTCGATGTACTTCGTCATCGCCTCGTGTTGTCCTATGAAGCACTCGCTGATGGTGTTCGCTCCGATGACCTGCTCGCCCAAATCATGCAGACGATCCCGCTGCCAGAGGTCACGCTCAATGAGCGCACGAACAACATCCTCAACAACGCCTGAGGCGCGATCACTCGCAACGCCTGAGGCGCGATCACTCGCAACGCCTGAGGCGCGATCACTCGCAACGCCTGAGGCGCGATCACTCGCAACGCCTGAGGCGTTGTTGCGCCGTCTCGATTGGCAGGTCCTACAACGGCTCGATGGCCGACTCCAAGGCGACTATCGAACCGCGTTCCTCGGCGACGGCCTCGACGTTGCCGACCTGCGCGACTACCAAGCCGACGACGACGTGCGCCGGATCGACTGGAACGTGACCGCACGGATGGACACGCCGTTCGTCCGCCAGTACGACGAAGATCGAGACCTCACCGCCTGGTTTCTCGTCGACCGCACCGCGTCGATGCGATTCGGCCATGGGGGGCGAACCAAAGAGGATGTCTCCATCGAGCTCGTGACCTCCCTCGCTCGCCTCCTTAGCCAACGGGGAAACCGCGTGGGAGCGCTGTTGTGGAACAACTCCGTCGAGCAACTGATCGAACCCAAGAGCGGCCGAATCCAGGTACTGCGTTTGGCACGACACCTGCTCGCCGCTCCCCAGCCATCCTCCGAACAGATACCACTCACCGGGCTACTCCACGCCGGCGCAGGCGTGGCCCGTCGTCGAAGCCTCGTGTTTGTGATCTCCGACTTCCTCAGCGACCCGGGTTGGGACGTCGCGCTGCGCCGACTGGCCACACGCCACGAGGTGGTCGCTATTCGTGTCGTCGACCCCCAAGAGATCGAGCTCCCCAACGCTGGACTGGTCGTTGTTCAAGACGCCGAAACCGGCGAACAAATGACAGTCGATACCGGAAATCCAAAGTTCCGGCAACGCTTCGCCGAGGCGTCGGCCGAGCGGGAACAACGCATCGCCGCAGCGAGCGTCCGCGCTGGCGTCGACCTCTTCGCGATCTCCACCGACGATGACCTCGCTCGAGCACTCCTCACGATGGTCGCTGCCCGCAAGGAGCGACATCGTCGATGAGTTTCATCTGGCCAGCCGCGCTTGTCGGCCTCCTCCTCGTTCCGCTCGCAGCGGCCGCGTACGTCGTGGTCGGACGACGTACGACATCATCGCCGCAACGAGCAACGCTCGGCGCCGGGTACGGCGATGTGACCGCTCTTGGCTGGAAGCGCCACCTCGCGCCTGCGCTTGGGTTGTTGGCCTTGTGCGCCTTGCTACTGGGGCTTGCTCGACCGCAGGCAACCGTCGAGGTCCCCGAACTTCGAAGCACCGTGATGCTCGTTTTCGACACGTCGCAATCGATGGTCGCCGACGACCTCGAACCCACGCGTCTCGACGCGGCGAAGGCAGCCGCAACGTCGTTCGTCGAAGACCAACCTGACTCGGTCGAAATTGGCATCGTGTCGTTCGGCTCGTCGGGGGCGATCACGTTACGTCCCTCCGACGACCGAACCGCCGTGCTCTCGTCGATCGACCGACTTCAAGCAGCTGGCGGCACGTCCCTCAACGAGGGACTCTTTGCCGGCCTCAGCGCCATTGCCGAAAGCCCGATCATCTACCTACCCGACGAGGCGGGCGACGTGAACATCCCGCCGGTCGACTTCGGCGGCTTCGGATCGGCGATCATCGTGTTGTTCTCCGACGGAGAAGACACCACCGAACAGAGCCCAGCGCCCCTCGCCGAACTCGCCGCGTCGAACGGCATCCGGATCTATCCCGTAGGGCTCGGCAGCACCGACGGTACCGTCATCGAACTCGACGGCTTCTCCTTGTCGACAGCACTCAACGAAGCGTCGTTGCAGGAACTCGCCGAACGGAGCAACGGCACCTACTTCCAGGTCGAAACGGTCGATGAACTCGCCGCCGTGACCGACACGATCGACCAAGACCTACAGCTCAACGAAGAACAACTCGAGCTCACGAGCGTGTTCGGAGTTGGAGCCCTCTCATTGATCGCCCTCGCTGCTCTTGCGTCGATGCGACTCAAAGGACGGATGCTGTGACCGTTGGTTGGCCGCTCATGTTGCTCACCTTGCTGGTGCCCTTGCTCTTGCTCGTGCTCTACATCGTGATGTTGCGCCGCCGCAAGAATCGGGCCATCTCCTACGGCAGCCTGTCGCTGATCAAAGAAGCGCTCCCGACTGCGGCGCCGTGGAAGCGTCACGTGCCGACAGCGCTGATGCTTCTTGGCCTCACGAGCCTCGGCATCGGCGCCGCTCGCCCCCAGGCCACCGTGCAAGTGCCCCTTGACCGGACCTCGATTATCTTGGCGCTCGACGTCTCCCTCTCGATGTGTTCGACCGACGTCGCCCCCAACCGACTCGCCGTCGCTCAAGACGCGGCGCGCACATTCGTCGAGGGCCGCGACGACGGAACCCAGATCGGCATCGTGGCGTTCGGCGGTGTCGCCGAACTCGTCGTTCCCCCGACGAACGACACCGACGACCTCGTCGCCGCAATCGACGGCTTCACCGCATCGCTCGGCACCGGTATCGGCAACGCGACCATCCGGTCACTCGACGCGATCGCCGAGGTGAACCCCGACGTCGATCGGGCGTCGATCGATCTCAGCGACTCGGTCGATCGAGATGCCATCGCTGCCGAAGAGGACTACGTCCCAGACATTGTCGTCTTGCTCACCGATGGGGCAAATAGCCAAGGGGTCGAGCCACTCGACGCCGCACAGCAAGCATTCGACCGGCGCGTTCGCGTGTACACGATTGGGTTCGGCGGAGACGAGATCGCCGAGATGGTCTGTGCCCCCGATCAGATCGGTCCGGGAAGTTTCGCTCCCGGCTTTGGTTTCAGCAACGGCCGACCAGACCTTGGCGATACCACGATCGAAGAGCTACGTCCGTTCCTCGTGATCGACGAACCAACGCTTCGAGAAGTCGCCGATATCACCGGCGGTGAGTACTTCCGGGCTGCAGATGCAGCCGAACTCGTCGATGTGTTCAATCAGTTGCCGAGTCAGATCGTCCTCCAAGACGAAGAGACCGAGATCAGCGTCGCCTTCCTCCTAGCTGGACTTGCAATGCTGACCGCCGCCGTTGGTCTCTCAACCTTGTGGAACAGGCGCAGCTAAGCCACTAGCCGAGCGCATCGCGTGACGATCGCCAAAACTCGACGGCGATGTCTACTGGGTCTGCATCGGCGGGAAAGTCGCTGAGGCGCAGCACCGAACCGGTGAAGCTCGGCGCATTCCACCGCGTGTTGTTGGTGTCGAGACCGACCTTATCTGGCCACCATACGCTCAGGTACAGGTACGGCTCCTCGATGCCATGGTCACCCGGTGACGCTCCATAGCTGCCGCGGTGATCCTCATCGCCGACTTCGATCGCCGGATCGAAGTGTCCAGGCCACAATTGCGGCTCGCTTGCGTCGACCGAAGCAGCATCGTTACCGACCTGGGCGAGCGCGGCGAATGCCACCTCGAACCATTGTCCGAGGAAGCGCGATGCGGTCTCGTCGATGCTGAGGTCTGCGTCAGCATCCCCGACAGCGGGAGAATCGTGTTCCGCTGCGGTGTCGGGGTCGATGCTGGTGCCGAGAAACTCTGCTGCGGCGCTGAGCGAGCTGATCCCATGACGGCGCTCCGCTCCGGCCACGGTGTCGATGAGTTCGCGACCCTCAACCCGGATCTGACGATCGTTGAATGGTGGAGTCCCGAAGCCATTTTCGGTCGCACGCAGCCCGAACCGTTGGGTCGCTTGGTACCGCACAGGGGCAATGACGTAGGTCGCCAAGCGGTGAAGGGCGAGCCGAGTGCTGGTGAGCGTTGCAAGATCGGGTGGGGTTAGTGGGTTCATTGTCATAGTCCTCTTCAGAGCAGTAGTGCGTCGGTAACGACCTCGACAAGAGCAGGTCCCTTGTGCGCAAGTGCTTCCTCAATCGCCGCGTCAAGGTCGTCTGGCGACGTGACCTGAATGCCCTTGGCCCCGCACAGTTCGGCGAAGGCGGCGAAGCTCGGGTTGTGCAACGAGGTCTGCCACACCTCCCATTCGGCGGCGCGTTGTTCCTTTGAGATTTTGCCGAGTTCGGAGTTGTTCATCAGCACGTGGGTGATGTTCATGTCGTACTTCACGGCGGTGGTGACCTCCATGGCGTATTGGCCAAAGCCTCCGTCACCGCTGACGCTGACCACGGGACGAGAATCGCCAACCGCAGCCCACGCACCCATTGCAGCTGGGAAGGAAAAACCGATCGAACCGAGGTAACCCGACATAAGAAGGTCCTGTTGACCAGAAGCCTCGAAGTACCGTCCGAATGAGTACGTGTTGTTGCCAACGTCGACGGCGATCACGGCGTCCTGCGGGATTGTTCTCGTGAGCGAGTCCATTAACGCCGCAGCACCGATGCCGTGTCCCTCGTCGTCGGCGATGCGCGACGCCTTCTCTGCTCGCCACAGCTCCCAACGGCTTGCGATTTCGGCGTCGAAGTCGCCACCGGCATCGTCGGGCAACAGGGCAGTAATCTGCCCGCAGGTCACCCCGACGTCGCCTTGCAGTCCACAGTCCACCGAGTGGAAGCGGCCAATCGCCATCGGATCCCGATCGACTTGGATCAGGGGCTTGTAGTCGGCGATTCCGGTGTGATTGGCGAAACTTGCGCCGAAGACGAGCACGAGATCGCTTTCGTTCATGAACCAGCTGGCGATCGGCGTTCCCGAACGCCCCATCACGCCACATCCCAAGCGGTGGTGATCACTAATGAGTCCCTTGCCCTTGAACGTGGTCGCAACCGGCGCACCGAGACGCTCGGCCAGAGCAATCACGCCTTCCATGTCGTGGCGAGCACCGTTGCCAACAATGATCATCGGCCGTTCGGCATCGGCGATCATGCGCACAGCCCGGTCCACCTCGTCGGCGGGCGCCGCGATCTTGCGCGACCCAGTACGACCGTCAGGACTCCCCGCTTCGGTTCCGTCAGGCACCGGAGCGTGTTGGACCTCGTCGGGAAAGATCAAGTGCGACACATCACTCTCGACGATGGCGTTCTTCATCGCCAGGGTTGCCAGCTCGGCGTGATTCGACCCGGCATGGACCGTTTCGGAGAAGCGGGCGACGTCGGCGAAGGCCCCTTCGAGGTTGGTGTCTTGGAAGGCTCCTCGACCCTTCACGCTGGACGGGACCTGACCGCTGAGTGCGAGCACGGGGGCGCGGTCTTCCTTTGCGTCGTACAGGCCGGTGAGCAGGTTCGTAGATCCCGGACCAGCGATACCGAAGCAGCCAGCGGCTCGTCCAGTGAGTTTGCCGAATGCGCTGGCGGCAAAGGCCGCAGCGCCTTCGTGGCGTATACCGATGAAGGTCAGATCGCCGCGTGCTTCGGCCTTTCGCATCGCGTCGGCAAAGCCGAGGTTCGAATGGCCGACCATGCCAAACACATGAGATAGCCCCCAGTTGACCATGGTCTCGACCATCACGTCGGACACCGTTCTCGGCTTGGGGGCCGGCGTCGGCAGCGACACGTACACACCGTCTTCGCGAACCTCGGTCGCAAAGCAGTCGGGGGCATCGCTAAAGCCACCCGGCGGCTGACCGGTCAGCGGCGAATAGTCGTAGCCATGCCACGGACAGCGCAACCACCCGTTCTCGATCGACCCCTCTCCGAGTGGCCCACCTTGGTGGGGGCACGCATTATCGATGCAGCCGTACTGGCCCTCGTAGTGCGAGACCGCGAATGTTTGGGTGCCGACCGCAACGGTTTTGACCCGTCCTTCCTCGAGCTCATCGGGGTCCAGAACCTTGTGCCACTCATAGTCGGACTGCCCGTTGTTGCTCATACCCACCTCTGGTCTGATTCGACGTTACGCTCGCAAACTATGCGAGCAAGCCTGGAAATTCCACAGCCGGACGATTGGCATGTCCATCTTCGAGACGACGACATGCTCAACGCAGTCGTTGGCTACACGGCCCGACGGTTCCGATACGCCATGGTGATGCCAAATGTGATGCCGCCGATTACGACGACGGCAGCCGCAGCGGCATACCGACAGAAGATCCTCGATGCCGCACCGACAGACACGGACTCGTTCACGCCGGTGATGGCGCTGTATTGCTCACCCCTGATCGACCTCGACGACCTGCGCACTGGAATCAACTCCGGCGTCATCGCCGCCGTCAAGTACTACCCCGCCGGAGCAACGACCAATTCCGATGCTGGCGGAACGTCGCTCGCTGCGTTTCATGACCTCTTTGGAGTCCTTGCCGAAACTGGCACACGTCTACTGGTCCACGCGGAGTCGACCGATCCAGCCATCGATATCTTCGATCGCGAAGCTGCGTTCCTCGATGCCGAACTCGCACCACTGTGCGCAGCGTTGCCCGAACTGCTCGTCACTGTTGAGCACGTCTCCACTCGTGCGGGCGTCGAATTCGTGGCCGACCATGCACAAACCGCGGCGACCGTGACCCCACATCATCTGGCTCGCGAGCGTTCGGACCTGCTCGCTGACGGGATGCGTCCCGACCTGTATTGCAAGCCGGTCATCAACTCGGCCGACGACCAAGCGGCCCTCGTCGCCGCAGTCACGTCGGGCGATCCGTCGTTTATGCTCGGCACCGATTCAGCCCCGCACCCCACGACGGCCAAGTACGGGCCAAAGGCCAAGGCAGGCGTGTTCAATGCCGCCTATGGACTCGAGGTCGTCGCCGATGTATTCCAGGCCCACGATGCCCTCGATCAGTTGCCCGCGTTCGTCTCCGGCAACGGCTGTGCGATCTACGGAGTCGAAGCCCCGACTGAACGACTTCGCCTGACCGCCCAGAGCGTTGAACGGGAGCTCGCGACCAGCCTGTCCACGGCGTCAGGCGACGAGGTCGTGCTCTTTGGGGCCGAAGAAGCAACGAGGTGGACCATCGAGTCCATCTAGACCGCCGTGAATCTGGTCGTCGGTGATGACGCGACCGATGCGGCGACGCTCAGGCCTTGCCCGGCCAGCCGCACCGTACCGAAACGCCGGGCGAGTAATGTACGAGCGGCGCGTCGACCGGTTGGTCCAGGCCGGTCGCAGCGACGAGCTCATCATCCCAGCGCACCACTTCGCCCCGATGGAGGGGCCAGGGCTCGTGATACATGGTCGCATACGACAACCAGCGGTTGAACGAGCCGTAGAGGGCCCATCGGCCGGTGAGGAAATGATCGATCTCGGATCCCACGAATGGCTCACCGATCTCGACTTCGACCAACGACGATGCTCCTCGAGGTTTCGGCCACCGCCGCCTCGATCGGTACGTAACCCGATCGCCGACACCGGGACGATCATCGATACGAGCTCCCGCTGCATCACGCGCCTCGATCGACATGTCGGCCCAGAAATATGGGACCTGGTACGTCGTCCGGGCCGTCACAACAGCGGGCAGCGACGACGCTTCCAGCGACCAAAAGAACACGCCCGGTTCGCCCGACCGGCCGGTGACATACGTGCGAACGTTCGTCTCCGGGAAATGCAAGATGCGTTCCATCGGTGGGGCGAACGGAACGTCGACCTCCATCTTGAATGGGACTAAGCCAACCCACGCCGAGCCGTCGTACGTCTCGACGGTGAGCCCGTCGGGCAGAAGCCGCTGCACGTCAGCTGCGCGATAGCGCCAGTGCAACATCGTCAGGTCGAGCCATCGCATTCGCATCGGCGTCCGGTCGATCACGTGCGGACAGGCCGGCGGGTATCGACTCGGATCGTGGGGCGAGGACATACCCTCATCGTACGCATCAGATTGTGAGGACCGAGTTGCTCAACGGCGCCCGGACTTCTTACAAGATTGACAACGAGCTGCCGTTTGGGGAAGAACCCTCACCTGACAGCGAGTTAGCGTTCATAGGTAACACTTCGTGCAAGCAAAAAGTGCGTGCCAGCAGACAAGGTGAAACGAGCGACAGATGAACAAGAACATGAAGATTGGAATCGGAATCGCAGGACTCGCCGTCTTGGCGTTCCTGGCGTTTGGCGTCTTCGGAATCCACACCGCGTTTATCGACGATGAAGTAAACGAAGCAGGACCGATCTTTAGCTCCTCGGGAGCGTCTGGCCTCGCGTCGGACGACATGACCGAGGAAGAAGTGGACGAGATGAACGAGGTGATGGTCGACGAAGCCATCCCCGCCGAGGTCGAGGCCGAAGAGGCCGAGCCCGCAATGCCCGAAATCATCACGCTGGCACAGGGCCAGTTCATCGACCGGATCCACATCGGAGAGGGCACCGCCGTCGTCTTGACCGACGGGTCCGAGGAACGTTTTCTACGCTTCGAAGACGACTTTGCGATCGACAACGGCCCCGATCTCAACGTGTATCTCGTCGCTGGCGTTGACGCCGATGGCGACGCCGGACTGTTCGACGACGACTTCATCGACCTCGGAGACCTCACCGGCAACATTGGTTCGCAGAACTACGCGATTCCAACCGACGTCGATCTCGAGGTGTACGACACCGTCGTGATCTGGTGCGTTCGATTCGGTGTCGCATTCAACGCAGCCGACCTGGCATAGCTCAATAGGCGACCGAGAGCGGACGCCGGCTCGACGAGCCTTACAGGAGATGGACCGGGATCTCGACGACTCGAGCCCGGATCCACTCCCCCAGGCTCTTCGCCTGTGCATCGGGTCGCGTCGATGCTGCGACGCCGTCACCGAGCAAACCATGGATCACGAAATTCAGCGACCACACCTTTGGTAGCCGGTATCGGTCGATCCGATGGCCAGCGACTTCGGGCAACATCTTCTCGAGCTGATGGGTCGTTACGAACTCGTCGAGCCAAAGCCATGCTTCGTCGGACCGGGCGAACAGCCCAAGGTTTGCATCCCCACCCTTATCGCCAGAACGGGCTCCGATAATCGTGCCGAACAACTCCGGCCGGGTCTTGCGCCATTCGTAGGTGGCTGCGGTGGCGTTCACCGGATCATGAATCGGCCAGCCCGGTTCGGGCCAATCGGTCACTGGCTGGACTGACGAGACCTCTCGGGTGTCGCCACCGAGGACCGTGACGAGCGACGGCACGGCTTCGCGTGCGATCGCTGCGGGCGCATAGATGCCATAGGGCTCGGCGCTACTCGGCCCACCGCTCAACCCGTGCATTCCCGGGATGCTCGCGAGAGCCGTCTGGAAGATGGCGCCCGAGAACACACGACCGGCCTTGTCCTTATCCTCATCCTTCACGGTGATCGACCATCTGGCGGTTGCCATGTCGTTGGTCTCGGGGTCTTCGTGGTCGGTTCGGCTCAGCTGGACAGTGACATCGTCGACCTCGTCTCGGTCGAATGGGTATGCGTCCCAGAACACCGCCTCGCAGAGTTCGGCCTTTTCCTCGATATCGAGCCCCACCAGCCCGAGCGTCACCGTGTTGCGGTATCCGCCCATCCGGTTCGTGGCGACTTTGAGTGTTTCTGGAGGGTGCTCGCCCCTGACCTTTGAGACGCGCACCCGATCTGGGCCGATCTGCACAAGCTCGGCGGTATCGAACCGTGCGGTCACGTCCGGACCGAGATACTTGGGCGACCCAATCTCGTACAGCAGCTGGGAGGTGACGGTTCCGACCGACACCAATCCGCCCGTGCCGTCGTGTTTGCCAATCACACTGGAACCATCCGCTGCGATCTCGGCCCACGGATACCCAACGCGCGCTCGGCCCTCGTTCCAGCCGGGCACTTCGGTAAAGAAGGAATAGTTCCCGCCGGTCGCTTGTCCGCTGCATTCGATGATGTGTCCGGCGGTCACGGCTCCCGCCAGCGGGTCAAGGTCGTGCGGCGACCATCCGTGATGCCACGCAGCAGGCCCACAGACAACTGCCGCATCGGTTACTCGGCCGGTCACAACAATGTCTGCGCCTTGTGTCAGCGCATCGACGATGCCCCAACAACCGAGATAGGCATTCGCCGTGAGGACCTTGCTGCGATCGACCGAAGACCCGGGGTCGAACAGCGAGCCGTCCGCAAATGGTGTCAGTAGCTCGAGCCGGTCCAGAACGTCGTCGCCGTGCACGTATGCGATCTTCGGGGCTAGGCCGAGGCGATCGGCTACCTGCGCTATGGCTTCGGCACAACCGTCGGGGTCGAGCCCACCAGCATTGGTGACGACCTTTATGCCGTGGTCGAGGCAGGTGCCCATCACCTGTTCCATCTGCGACACGAAGGTACGAGCAAAGCCTTGCCCCGGGTGTTTGGCCTGAATCCGGTTGAGGATCAACATCGTGAGCTCAGCGAGCCAGTCACCGGTGAGAACATCGATCGGTCCGCCCTCGACCATCTCGAGCGCCGCCGATTGCCGATCGCCAAAGTACCCCGAGCAATTCGCGATGCGGATCGGAGCGGTATCAGACATCGCTTTGCTCGCCGATCCGATCATCAAAATCGACGAGAATGTCCCCGGTATCGACTCGATCACCCACGTTGAATCGAATACCCGCGATCGTGACATCGTCGGGGGCCACGATTTTGTGCTCCATCTTCATTGCCTCCACAACCATGAGAAGTTGGCCACGCTCCACCGAGTCTCCTCCGGACACGTGGACTGCGATCACCGTGCCCGGCAGCGGTGAGATCGGGCCAGACCCGAGCTGGTCCGTATCCGGCTCGACAAAGACCGGAGCGAGGGTGAACGATGCTGCTCCGACGGGCGAAGACACATGTATCGAACCGTCGACCACGATCCGGAGCAACGTGCGGACGCCGTCGATCTCGAGGGCCATGGATCCGTTACTGACATCGTGGTGGAGTACGCGGACCTCGACGGAACGACGGTCGTCCGGGGAGAGCGCCCCGTCTGCATCTGGTTCCGGCCACGGACCGAGCGAGACCGTGGTTCTCCCGTCTGCGACCGTGTACTCGACCTGATGGTCAACACCGCCAACCGTCCAGGTTCGACGTTGTCCTTGGGTCCGAAGATTTCGCCACCCCGAAGGCGCAAACCCGGTAACCGGATTGTGGGATCGAGCGACCTGTTCGAGCGTCATGGTGGCGCCGATCAACAACGTCTCCAGTGCCGGTGCGGGTAACGCTGCTCGCTCTACGTCGGGATGCTCTGCAAGATACGTCGTGAAGGTGTCGCCGCGGAGAAAGTCGGGCTCGACGGCGATACTGGCCAGACAGCCAACATTGGTCTGAACCCCGGCGACGAACGCCGTACGAAGCGCCCGATGCAAGACGGCTGCTGCCTCGCGTCGTGACGATCCATGAGCAATCACCTTTGCCAACATCGAGTCGTAGGCGGGAGAAACAAGAGACCCCGAGCGAACGCCGCTGTCCACTCGAACCCCGTCACCGATCGTGAACGATGCGAGCGTGCCCACGTCAGGCAACCAACCCTGCGCTGGGTCTTCGGCGACGATACGCGCTTCGATGGCGTACCCAGTGATCTCGATGTCGTCTTGGGTGATTGGCAAACGCTTGCCGTCCGCGACGATCAGTTGCAGCTCGACGAGGTCCACCCCGGTTACCGCCTCGGTGACCGGGTGTTCAACCTGTAGACGGGTATTCACCTCGAGGAAACTGATCGTGTCATCGCTTCCGACCATGAACTCGACGGTCCCAGCCCCCTCGTAGCCAATGTGGCGTGCGAGCGCGAGCGCTCCTTCGATGAGTTGCTCACGAACGCCATCGGCGAGATTCGACGCCGGAGCTTCCTCGATCACTTTCTGATTTCGGCGCTGAATGGAGCACTCCCGATCGCCAAGGTGCAGCACCGACCCAAAGCCATCCCCAATGATCTGCACCTCGACGTGCCGGCCTCGTTCGATGAACGGCTCGACGAATACCGCACCATCACCGAATGCGGCCTCAGCCTCACGCGACGCTGCAGCGATCGCTTCGGCGAGATCGATGTGTTGGCGAACGATTCGCATACCGCGGCCGCCCCCACCAGCTGCGGCCTTGACCAGCACGGGCATCGTGAGTCCGGCAGGAGCTTTACCCGGCACGACCTCGGTAAGGGGACTCGTTGGAACGCCGGCTTCGACCGCTGCGGCCTTTGCCGACACCTTGTTGCCAAGCAGGCGAATCTGGCGCGGCTGCGGCCCGACCCAGGTGATTCCCGCATCGATAACCGCCTGGGCGAATTCGGCGCTCTCTGCGAGAAATCCATACCCCGGATGGATGGCATCGGCGCCGGTTAATTTCGCCGCGGCGATGATCGCATCGCCCCTGAGGTACGACTCCGCCGGGGTCTCACCGCCGAGGCCAACGGCAACGTCGACGTGGTCGACGTGAAGCGCGTTCGCATCGAGATCGGAGTAGACCCCGACCGTCGAGATGCCGAGTCGGTGCGCCGTGTTTGCGATCCGCACCACGACCTCGCCGCGGTTTGCAATGAGTAGCCGGGAAATCAATGGCGCCACACTCCGTATTCGGTTGTCCCAGCGACCACGTTCGAGTGAACGGCAGAAAGCGCGAGACCGAGCACGGTCCGACTATCCGCTGGATGAATAATGCCGTCGTCCCAAAGCCGGCCGGTAGCGAACAAGGCGGTCGACTCGGTTTCGATCTGACCTTCGAGGGCCGCGCTCTGTGCTGCGAGGGCCTCCTCGTCGACCTCGATGCCTCGTCCAGCTGCGGCATTGCGAGCAACGATGTCCATGACACCAGCGAGCTGCTTTGGGCCCATCACGGCAATGCGGTGATTTGGCCAGCTAAAGATGAAGCGAGGGTCGTACGATTTGCCGCCCATGCCATAGTTTCCCGCGCCGTAGCTCGCACCGACCATGAGGTTGAGATGAGGAACCGTCGAGTTGGACACAGCGTTGATCAGCTTGGCGCCGTTTCGGATGATGCCGCCTTGCTCAGCGGCCGAGCCGACCATGAAGCCCGTGATGTTGTGGACAAACAAGAGCGGCGTATCGGTCCGATTGCACAGTTGGATGAACTGCGCTCCCTTAGCTGCCTCTTCGCTGAACAAGATCCCGTTGTTCGCGAGGATGCCAACGGGGAAGCCATGAATGGATGCCCATCCGCAGACGAGTTTGCTGCCGTATAGCGGTTTGAACTCCTCGAACCTGCTGCCATCAACGATGCGAGCGAGGACCTCTTTGATCTCGAACGGGATCCGTACGTCAGCCGACGCACATCCCAACAGTTCGCTCGGGTCGTACAGCGGTTCATCGGCGGTAGCGGTCGGTCCGGGGCCGAGCTTGCGCCATCGGAGGTGCCGCACGATCTCGCGAGCAATTCGCAGACCGTCCCGCTCGTCGATCGCAAGATAATCGGATAGCCCGCTGGTCGTACTGTGCATCTCGGCGCCGCCGAGGGTCTCTTCATCGACGATCTCGTCGATCGCCATCTTCACGAGCGGCGGGCCGCCCAAATACGCGGTGCCACGCTCCTTGACGAACACGGTGTAATCGCTCATACCCGGCGTGTATGCGCCACCGGCCGTATTCGGCCCAAATGCGATCGTTATCGTCGGTATGCCGAGCTTCGAGAGTTGCGTAATGTTTTTGAACTGCTCGCCGCCTCGAACAAAGATGTCGGCTTGCCGCGGCAGCTCGGCGCCAGCGGACTCCTGTAGGTGAATGACGGGCAGACGATTCTCTTTGGCGATTTCGTAGGCTCGACTCACCTTGTTCAGCGTGTTCGGATTCGCCGAACCACCTCGGTAGGTCATGTCGGATCCAATGATCATGACCTCGACGCCTTCGACGAGGCCAACGCCAACAGCGGTACCCACGCCAACGGGGTCTTGAGTGCCCCAGCCTGCGAGTGGGCTCAGTTCGAGGAACGCCGAGTCGGGGTCGACGAGTAATTCAATGCGCTCACGCACGAGCAGTTTGCCTCGCCGGTGGTGACGGTCGACGTAACGCTGCCCGCCTACCGACGGAACGGTTTGGAGCTCGGCCTCCACGAGCTGCCAGAGCGCTCGCATCTCTTGCAGGTTGGTTTGGTACTCAGGGGTCGATGTGTCGAGGCGGCTGCGCAAGACGGTTCCGGTCGCGGTACTAAACACGAACGCAGAGTACCATGCCGCCCTCATTGGGTTAGCGCTCACCATCGGTTGGCGCTCACCATTGCGTTGCAGGTGAAATACTCACGTGATGGACAACCAAACTCCGGGGCCCAGCCAACGGTCGCCGATCATCTCGCTACCTGAACTCCGCAAACTTCTCGACGCCGACGAGGCAGCCTCGACTGGGACATCTACCGAGCTCGTTCTCGCCGACTGCCGCGCCTACCTCGACGACCGGGAGGGCATCGACGCCTACAACGCCGGCCACATACCCGGAGCCCGCTTTGTCGATCTCGAACGCGTGTTGTCCGCCTCGCCGTCTCGAACCCTGGGCCGACACCCCCTGCCGGACCCCGAGGTGTTCGCTACCGGTCTGTCGGAGGCCGGAATCGGGCACGACACGACGGTCGTGGCCTACGACGATGCCGGCGGGATGATCGCCGGACGCCTCGTGTGGATGCTCCGTACGCTCGGGCAAGATGCTGCCATTCTCGATGGTGGGATCGACGCTTGGGACGGCGAGCTGGAAACCGAGCACTATCGGCGCTCACCGGTGGGACACGCGCCGCGTCCATGGCCACTCGACGCAATGGTCGACGCAGATGGCGTCGCAGCAACGATCGACGCTGGAGGCCTTGTCATCGACAGCCGCGGCGCAGCTCGATACCGAGGCGAGATCGAACCGATCGACCCCATCGCTGGACACATCCCCGGGGCCACAAACGCCCCCTTCGCCGACAACTTGGACGATGGATACTTCCGTTCACCTGAGGAACTGCGCGAACGGTTCGCTGGCCTCGGCGTGAACGAGAAGACGGTGTACTACTGCGGATCTGGCGTCAGCGCGTGCCACAACATGCTCGCTGCCGAAGCGTCCGGATTTGGTCGAGGCGTGTTGTACGTCGGGAGCTGGTCTGGATGGTCAGGTAGTGGTCGACCGCACGAAGTCGGCGACTAGCGCCGCAACCTCCTCGTGGCGTTCCCAGATCAACATGTGCCCCGCCCCGTCGAACATCGTTGTGTGAGCGTTCGCAAGTGCGTCTGCCAGCGCCTCGATCTGCGTTGGACGGATCAGTTGATCGCGGGTTCCACCAACGACGAGCGCGGGAAGGTCGATCGCATGCAGCTGATCGAGCACGTCGTGCTCCTTGAGCGCAGGTGACGCCGCGGTTCGGACCGGTTCAGGACAGCGTCGGAACATCGCAATAGCCTCATCGACCATGTGCAGGCTTGGCTTGGCTCCAAAGGCCAACAGTCCAGCGCCGACGCGAAGCCGCTTGTCGGCAGGGTCGAGCGCATCGGGTATGTCGATGCCCGACAGCGTCAGCCCGATCGACTGCAGACCGGACGTCATCGCACCCGCAGTGGCGATCAGCACGAGGCGGTCGATCCGCTCCCGGAGCATCGCCTCATGGTCGACAGCGAATGCCATGACTGCCATCCCACCCATCGACTGCCCCATCAGCGTCGCCGAGCGGACATCGAGGGCATCGAGAACCACGGCGAGGTCATCGCCGAGCTGCGTCGAGCCAAACCCCGCGGTGCCGACGGTCGAGTCGCCATGGCCGCGCTGTTCGACGGCGATGACGGTGTAGCCAGCATCGACGAGATGCGGGGCCATCGGCGCCCAGTCTCGACGCGAGGCAGTCACCCCGTGTACACACACGATGGCCGGGCCCGAGCCGACGGTTATCGTCGAAATTCGAGCGCCGTCCGGCAACTCGACGAAGCGCTGTTCGCCGTCGGGGAAGCGAACCTGCCGCCCATCGAGAGGATCGGGGTTCTTTCGCCAAGAGGCGATGAGCTGCCGCCCGAGCAGTCCGCCGGCGAGCACGGCCCCGACACCGATCGCAGGGAGGGCCACCTTCTTTTGCACCATCGAAGCAGTGTATGTTCGTGGCGGTAACGACGGGTGAAGGCGGTCCAACATGTGGAATTCTCAGCGAGGCTTGCGAATCGCGGCAGCACTCATCGGCACCGTTCTGGCCGTGGGCGCCTGTTCGAGTTCATCTGCGAGCGACAGCGCACCCGAAGACGGCGATGGCAACGGCAACGCCAGGGCCGTCGGAACCGCATCCCCAGCCGCCGACTACGACCCCACCTCGAGCAGTCCGCCCAATGTGGTCCTACAGCGAGGCGACGAGCAGCTCAGCATCACGCCCTTCTCGTACTGCTGGACACCAGAGGAGAGTGACGAAGGGATCTGCGCCGACGGCGAAGCACCCACAGATCCGCCGGTTCTGGCCGGGGACGGACCCATCGAGGTGTACTTCCCCATCGACGACTTCTCCTTCGAATCACGGTTCTGGGACACCACCTACACCACGGAGCGAGCAGGGCCGTCTCTCACCACCGTTGGCGACTATTGGCAGCTCGATCCACCCGACGAACTTCCAGCGATCGTCGAACTGTTCGGCTTCAGCGATAGCAACGACGTCATCATCTCGTTTCTCCTCGAGCCCTAGATCGAGCAAGCGACAGCCCGACCAATGCCACAGCGTGCTGTGACCGGTCTGACAGTCGAAGTACAGATATGGGGGAACTTGGCCTCATACCCTTTAGGTGCGCCCTGAAACGACCGTTGGCGTAACCGAACGATCTCTAAGGGCGTCATGTCGA
Organism: uncultured Acidimicrobiales bacterium; assembly: GCA_938002955.1. Taxonomy (GTDB): domain Bacteria; phylum Actinomycetota; class Acidimicrobiia; order Acidimicrobiales; family SHLQ01; genus SHLQ01. Next base: position 1,911 of record CALLAA010000035.1, on the reverse strand, counting down.
AATCCACTCCTCTTGAACCGCGTGCTCTGCCGCTTCCCGATCACGTCGATGACGCGAACGGCTGGTTCTCAAACCCCCGCGTGAACATCATCTCGGGTCTCGTCGTCGCCCTCGCACTCATTCCCGAGGCGATCTCGTTCTCGATCATCGCCGGGGTCGACCCCAAGGTCGGCCTCTACGCATCGTTCTCGATCGCTATTCTCATCTCCTTCACCGGTGGCCGCTCCGGCATGATTTCGGCTGCGACCGGTGCCATGGCACTCGTCGTTGTGCAGCTCGTTGCGGACCACGGCATTGGCCACCTGTTCGCCGCAACGATCCTCGCTGGCATCTTGCAGGTCGCCCTCGGGTATCTCGGTGTCGGCGAACTCATGCGGTTCGTCCCGCGCACCGTCATGATCGGGTTCGTCAATGCGCTTGCGATCCTGATCTTCCTCGCTCAGGTGCCCCATATTCTTCTCGAAGACTCCCACGGCTTGATCAGCGAGATCTGGGGCCTCATTCGATTGCCGTACTCCCTCATCGCCGGTGGAGGCGAAGCACCAGCGAGCGATCTGCAGATGAACGTCCTGTTCATTGCACTCGGCCTCGCCATCATCTACGGGCTCCCCCGCATCACTAAGGCCATTCCTTCGCCTCTCGTTGCAATCGTCGTGCTCGCCGTTGCGGCGATCACGATGGACCTCAACCTCCGTACGGTCGGCGACATGGGCGAACTGCCCGACGCGCTCCCTTGGGTTGCCCTCCCCGACGTCCCATTCACGCTCGAAACGTTCCAGACGATCCTGCCGTATGCCATTACCCTTGCGCTCGTCGGGTTGCTCGAATCACTCCTCACCGCGCAGCTGCTCGATGACATGACCGACACGGACTCGGACAAGAACCTCGAATCGCGAGGACAGGGTATTGCCAATATCGCGACCGGCTTCCTCGGTGGCATGGCTGGCTGCGCAATGATCGGGCAGTCGATGATCAACCACAAGTCCGGTGGACGTACCCGCTTGTCGACCCTCGCTTCAGGCGTGTTCTTGATCATCTTGGTGATCGGGTTAGGCGACTGGGTCGCAAAGATCCCGATGGCTGCGCTCGTCGCCGTGATGATCATGGTCTCGTTCGGCACGTTCGATTGGGCGAGCGTAAGCCGCAGCATGCTGAAGAAGATGCCGAAGACAGAAACGGCCGTCATGGCAGCAACCGTCCTCATCGTCGTCCTCACCCACAACCTCGCATACGGCGTTGGGGCCGGGGTCGTGCTGTCGGCGATCTTCTTTGCACGGAACGTTTCACGGCTGGTTCGGGTAACGAGCGTCGTCGACCCGGACAACACCGAGCGCCTCTTTGCGGTGAGTGGCGAGTTGTTCTTTGCCTCGACCAACACGCTTACCCACGCCTTCGACTACGACGCTGTGGAGACCAAGCGGGTAGAGATCGACCTCACGAACGCCCGCATCTGGGATTCATCGTCGGTGGTTGCCCTCGACGCCGTTGTCGCCAAGTTCGCGGAACGCGGTATCGACGCTCATCTCGTTGGACTCAATCCACACGCCGAGCGCCTCCACGAGCGCACTACGGGCGTCGGCGCCGGCCACTAGCCCACCCCAAACACAACGGGGTCGCGTCTCATCCTCCACCCCAAACACAACGGGGTCGCGTCTCATCTTCGCCGCTGACGCCGGCAGATCTCGTCTAGCGGCGTACCTTCGAGCAGTGCGTGAATCTCTTCGACGATCAACCGCCATGCGGTATCACGGCAGAGATCGCGGAATCGTTTCGTACCCGCCCCGGCACTCTTTGACGAGGCATACCCGTATCTGTCTGCGAGCTCGGAGAGCGTGAGCCCAGCGAGCTCCTGCCCAAGGCCAAGCGCAATGAGGCGGGCCTTCGCTAGTTGGCCACGCGTCGGCGATAGAA
>CALLAA010000034.1 GCA_938002955.1 uncultured Acidimicrobiales bacterium | reverse complement strand
GACGCCCCAGCGAAGCTCGAGCGCGAGTTCTTCGACGCCGTCTTCGACTTCGTGTTCGATGGCCAAGTTTGCATCGGCTGGCACGGTGAATCGGGAGTTCACGACTTGGATGCGAAAGGACTCGCCGGCTTCGAGCGCGTCGGCTAAACGCCGCAGCGTGTCCACAAACTGTGACGTTGCTACGTCCTTCTCTACATCGCGGTCTGCCATGGTGAAACTTCTCCTTGCGCCGCGGTTTGGGGGGGGTAGAGCGGTCGCTACGGAGAGCGTAGTACCACCACCTGTGTGCCCAAGACCGGAGGCTATTAGCTGTGACTTCCTAGCTCGGTGGGAAGTGGCCGTTTCCGCTCTCGTCGAGTTTGGTGATGGTGTCGCCAGTCGTGAGGGTGCCTGGGGTGACCACCATGACGTTGATGCCCCGGTAGCGCTGCACAGGGTCGGAGTTGGCGAACCGGCGGGCGTCAAGACCAAAGCGTGCCGAGAACTTCTGGCAGCCGTTGTGGGGTTTGTCGGAAACCTCAAACACCGCCTCGCCGATCGAGAAACGAGCGCCCGTAGGGAGGTTGGTGGTGCTCAGGTCAAAGTCGACCAAGATTTGGTCTCCGGCCAGCTGCCATTTCTCGCGATCGTTGTCTGCAATGACGTCGAGAACCGCAGCGTTCATCACACAGATCTGGGCCTCGGGGTGCGCGGAACCATCGGGAGTTGAGGAGCTACCGCGTGCGACGTAGTTGTCGCCAACGATCCCTTCACCGGGAACGACTCGGCACGAGTCGACGAGTTCACGAGTATCGGTCTCCGGACGGAGAATGAGTTGGACCACGGTGCCATTGTCGGCGGGCGCGGCCGGTAGGCCAGCGGTTCGTTCCGTGAGTTCAGCAGTTGAGAGATGCGCCATAACTAGAACGTAGCCGGATCGCCCCGGGAAGTCCGGGCGTTTACAGTACGGCGAATGAGCGACCTCGTTATCGACCAATTGAACTCTCTCAGCCTGAGCTACGAGCTCGTGGAATGTGACCCCGAGCTGGCAGACACTGCCGCATTCTGCGACGCCTATGGCTACTCCGAGCAGGACTCCGCGAACGCCATCGTGGTGATCGGCAAGAACGACCCACCGATCTTCGCCATGTGTTTAGTGCTCGCCGATAGTCGGCTCGACGTGAACAAGGCGGTCCGCAAACAACTCGGCGCTCGTAAGTGCAGCTTTGCGTCCGCTGACCAGACCATGGAGCTCACCGGCATGAAGATCGGGGGAGTGACGCCGTTTGGCACGACAACGCCGCTACCACTCCTCATCGACAGTCGGGTAATGAAGCGCGAGCAGCTGATCATTGGGGGCGGGAGCCGAGACCGCAAGCTCCTCGTGCCGCCCGCCACGCTCGCCGCGCATCCAGAAGCGGTGATCGTCGAAGGCCTTGCAAAACCCAGCGTGTAGTTTTTGTGAGCGATCGCGCTGGCTGAGCCTGCAGAATCGCTCACAAATCTTTGAAGCGCCGCAAGCTTGAGCAAGCTGAAGAAGCCGACGAGTTCTAGAATTTCCTCATGTACGAGCTGGTGTTGCGAGCAGAGGTCGGGGCCTTCCCGATCTGGACGGTCGACGGCGACAACGTCGTCCCGGACTCGCTACCGCTCTCACGACGCCTGCTTCACGCACTCGAAGATTGGACCGCCTTCTTCGACGATGTTGGTGGGGCGATGAGCGATCGAGAAATCGTCGACGAATTTGTTGGACAGGGCTACAAGATCGGCCATGTCATGCGCCGTGAGCTCAAGGGCAGCACAATCTGGTTCGACCATCCGGTCAGCGATGAGCGTGTGCTCATCGAGCGAAAGATCCCGCACTAACAGAACGGGTAGGGGTCGAACGACCTAGCGATGTAGGTAATTCGACTCAAGTGCCGGAAAAATCGTTCCGATAGCTGGTTATGAGAAACCATGTGACCCACCAGGTAACTCGACTCCGAGACACGGTGCGTGTCTCGCTTAACCGCTCAGCTCATTGGGTTTCGAAGCACACCACGAAGACCGATCCGGTCGGAACAGCCTCTGGCGACGTGTTCTCCTTCCGTTCGAGTTACGGACCGTGGACCGGCTTCTCCAAAGCGATTGACGATGAGACGATCTGGCTGGAGCAAGACGAAGAAGAGCGAGCCTTCGACGAGAAGCTGCAGACGTTCTTTGCACTCGAGCACGGCACACAGCCCGCTCGTAGTTGGTTGCTCGACGGTTCTTAAACCGTTCTGGGTGTTGGTGGCTTGGCCAACGCCCAGAACGTGTTTCCAAAGAGTGCCAGTCCGGCGATGATGGTGAAGCCGAGCTTGTAGTCGCCGGTGCTGTCGGCCAGGATTCCGGCGAGTAGCGGGCCGAGCACCGTGCCGAGCGTGACGACAATGGCCGACCATCCCATGATCTGTGGGAAGTAGGTCGAGCCAAAGTAGTCGGCACGAATCGCTTGCATCAGGGGTCCGCGGGCTCCCCACGCCAGCCCGTGTAGAGCGACAAAGACACCGATGGCGAACGAGGTGTCGACCCAGGTGAGCGCCAACAGCCCAACAGCGTGTGCGCACATTGCGACCGCGACGATGAGCCGCTTGTTGATCCTGTCGCCGAGGTAGCCGCCGAGCCCGGTGCCGACGAGCTGGAAGATTGGGATTAGGCCGGCGATCAGCGCAGCGCGTTCGGCAGTGAACCCGCGGTCCTCGGTGAGGTACAGGGCAATGTGGGCAATGACTGCGCTGACGACGATGAGTGCCGAGCCGTGGCCGAGTGAGATCATCCAAAAGGCGCGGGTGCGCATTGCCCGCTTCGCGGTGAAGTGATCGTCGGTGACACCCTCGGCGCGCGGTTCGCCGACCAGGTCTTCGGTGGCGATGCCGTCGACTGGTTCGCCCGTCTCCTCACGCGTACGGCCAATAATGGTTGACGCAGCGACGATCGCGAATGTGAGGATTGCGCCCGCTCCGATCATCGATTGCCGCCAGCCAAACCAGCCAAAGCAAAGCACCAGGATCGGTCCGGCGAATCCGCCGAGCGCAAAGCCCATGGTCTGGATCGACAGGGCGCGAGCGCGCTTGCGTTCGAACCAAGGGACGAGCGCAGACGTGATCGTCAAGAAGCCGGCGAGTGCCATGCCGAAGGCAGCCACGAACATCGCAATGAAGAACTCGGTTTTGGTCTCGACCAGTGACAGTCCGATGTATCCGCCGAGCACGAACATCGAGCCAAACCGCATGATGCGCTTCGTTCCCCATCGCCGCAGAGCCGAACCCTGTGCCGGGCTGATGAGTGCGCTACCGGCGCGGGTTGCGACGAACGCGACAGAGAACAACGTCTTTGACCAACCGAATTCGTCTCGCAACTCGACGGCCAAGTTGCCAAAGCCCTGCATCCACAACATCGACTGCAATGCCCACAGACAGGCGCTCGCACCAACGACCTTCCAACCGGTGAAGACCTGGCGGCCCCACACCATGTTGCTCCGTTGGCCGGCGGTCACGTGGTTCGCTGAACTTCGTACGCGAGAAGCGAAGCAGCGACGGCTGCGTTGAGCGATTCCACGCCGTTCGTCAACGGAATGGAGACGATCCGGTCGCACGCCGCACGAGCGTTCTCGGTCAGCCCGGAGCTCTCGTTGCCGAGGAGGTATGCGGCACGTTCCGGAAGTGCTGTTTCGAACAGTGGCTCTCCGCCGCCATCGAGTCCGAAGACCTCGAACCGGTGTTGCTCCAGGATTGCGAGAGCTTCGGTCGTGTCCTCGGTGCGCAAGATCGAGGCCCGGAAGGCAACGCCAGCAGACGCCTTAATCGCGACCGGACCAATCTCGGCGGTGCCCTTGTGCGGCACGACCACACCATCGATGCCAGCCGCTGTCGCCGAACGCAGGATCATGCCGACATTGGCCGGGTTGTGTACATGATCGAGAACGATCACGCTGCAGGCCCAGTCCTTGCCTCGACGTCGTTGCTCGCAGAAGTCGCTGAGATGCTGCATTGCGGGCG
>CALLAA010000033.1 GCA_938002955.1 uncultured Acidimicrobiales bacterium | reverse complement strand
GCGAATGGACACCCACGGTCGCCGACCTGCGCACACTCCCCAACCCGGCGCTGCTCGTACCGGTGATTGCCGCCATGCTCCTCGTCGGCGCACTCGCCGTTGGCAACCACCGCGGCACCCGCCTCGCCCGCATCGCAAGCCTGCTCATTGCCCCCGGGTTCCTGATCTTCATCGGGGTGACCGTGCATGCGTTCGGCAGCGATACCTTCCTCATCATCGTGATCTTGCTCGCTGGCGTCGTGCTCGCTCCCCTTTCGCTGGTCTCGGTTGGCCTCAGCATCGAAGCAGCCCGGCGAGCAGCACACGAGCCTGGACTCCTCGGCCGCATCGGCGCCACCTACGCCATCACAACGGCCATCACCCTCGCTGCCAGCGCCGGGATCTACCTGCTGTGGTCGAACGCCCTCGTGTCCTGGCTGTTCGCAAACGCCTTGTGGGTCGCCACGCTGGCGGCAGCGGTTTCGGCGATGTGGCAGTTCTCGAAACGAACCACGCCACAGCCCGCCTCGCCACCACCTGTGGTCGACAACCCAATGTCGCTACCCGTGGTCATCATCGTCAGCTACATACTCGGCGCCGTCGTGACCGTCGCCCTCTTCGTCGCCGCTACCGCTATTCCGTTCGGAGGAAATGCGGGCGTGGTCACCGGCCTTGCACTCTGGCTGGGACTCGGCGGCTGGGTCTGTTCGACCTTCGCCGCCAAAGTCCCCCACGAGAATGCGCCGGCCCTACACCCAGTGGCACAGCTCACCTAGTTGCCCGGCCTTGGGTGATGTCACAGCACACCTCTAACATTTCAAACAGGTGAGTGGTCTTCGTGACACTTCGCCAGACGCTTCGGTTGCACAGCGATGAGTGCTGCCCAATGAACCCGCCCACCCATGGGCCTTTCACTGGAGCACCGACATGCGCTTTCTCGACCAAATTCTCTCCGACGTGGAGATGCGAATCATCGCCAACGGATACACCATCCAAGGGGTCCTTCCCGACCCCAACAACGTCGCCTGGACCTACACCATCGGCCTCTCGAAGAGTTTCGGCCTTCCCGAGCTCGTCGTCACAAACCTCGACAACCACGATGCTGTCGTCCTACTCACGTGGGTCATCGAAGAGTTGAGGGATGGGGCCAGCCTCGACGACTTCGACCACAACTACTTCCGGCCGGTCCCCGTTCACGACGACCACCTCGACGGTGAGCTGCTCAACATGTGGCGCGAGTACTACGGCGAAGAGCCCACCACCGTCGATGTTGTTCAGCTCCATCTCGGACCAGAACTTGCGTGCCCATGCTGCGAATCCACCCAGGTCGACCTCTCCGACCCCAAAGCCAGCACCGGATCCGGCAACCGACTGAACCGAGCACAACGGCGAGCCCGCAAGCGCCAGCGCTAACGATGAGCCCCGGAACGAGGCGGGCCCTCGACACCAAAGTCATCACATACGTCGACTAGGTGTTGCGGGTTCTACCCCGTTGAGCGCCGAAGTCGACTAAGCACCAACCATCTGGTCGAGCGCCACGCCGTGCTCGGCGGCTACCAGTTCGGCTGCCTTCTCGCCGATCATGATCGCCGCCGCGTTCGTGTTGCCGCTGACGATGTTCGGCATGACGCTCGCATCGGCCACCCGCACGCCGCCGACACCGATCACCTTCAGCGACGGATCGACAACGTCGCCCATCCGACACGTCGACACCAAGTGGTAGACGGTGAGCGAATAGTGGCGAGCCATATCCTCAAGCAACGCATCGCTCGGACCAGCTGCAGCGTCATAGCCGTGCTTCTCCGCGAGCAGCGGCGGAATCATCAGATCACCCAGGCCATCGCCGGGCCACGCGGCCGCAATCTCCAAGCTCTTACGCATTGCGGCGAGCATGACCTGCACGTCATGGGGCTCGGCAAAGTAGTTGAAATCGATGATCGGCTTGTCGTTCGGGTCGGCACTGGCCAACGTGATGCTGCCTTCGGAATGCGGCTGCACCGGGTTCGGCAAAATCACGACAACACCCTTGTTCGGGTCGAGCTGCTCCTCAGCATTCTCGAAATAGTTGTCATCGATGCGGAACACACCCTTCCAAATGTCGGGGGTATAGCCACACGTGAGGAAGCCAACCTGAATGTCGTGGGTGTGGTCATCGCCCAACCCACTGGAGAAGAACGCAACCGCGTCATAGAGCGACGACGACGGAATGCCCTTGCCCGTTGTTGCCCACTCGGTGAGACGCCGCTCGGCTTCAGCCTTCACCGCGGCGAGCTCCGGAGGAAGGTTGACGTCGTCGGCGGGGTCAGCCGGCAACGGACCCGCCGGTGCGCGCAATGCGTCCGGGCCGAGCGACACGGCAATCTCGGCCATGGTCTCGCCCACACCATCCGCCTCGAAATACAGCCCGGTGTGCAAATGGTCCTTCATGTGTTTGCCAACCGCAGGCAAGTCGTGAACCGGCTCGACGCCCACCGCGGACAACTCGCTCGCGTCTCCAATCCCCGACACCATCAACAGCTGCGGCGAACCAACAGCACCCGCGCTCACCAGCACTTCCTTGTCCGCGTGCACGGTCTGGGAGGCGCCGTCGGCATCGTGATACTCGACGCCAGTCACCCGCAAATCATCACCCTCGCCCTCGAAGGTCAGCCGCTGCGCCATCGCATGCGGAATGATCGTCAGGTTCTCCCGGTCAGCGTGCGGCTCGAGGAACGCGTGGTAGGTCGATGACCGCATCCCGTTCTTCGTCGTCGTTTGAAACAGCGACGCCACGCCCGCCGGACCACCGCGGTCACGTCCGTTGTAGTCGCCTTGGGGAATGCCCGCCGCTCCAGCGGCCTCAACAAACTGTTGGGCACTCGACAGGACCGGCCCTCGAACCGACACTCCCAACGGACCCTCGGTCGAGTGCGCGTCGCCATCGATCACCACATCGCCACTCGGCGACAACCCCTCAGACTTCTTGAAGTACGGCAACACACTGTCGTACGCCCACGCATCGCCACCCGTATCCGCCCACGAATCGAAGTCGCCCGGATGGCCGCGCACATACGCCATGTAGTTGATACCCGACGAGCCGCCGAGCATCTTGCCTCGCGGCACCATCATCCGACCGCCGACAATGCCCTTGCCGACACCGCCCGGGTCTCCGTCGAACATCCAGTCGGTGTTTGGATCGTTCTGCAGCGACGCAACAGCCGCCGGCATGATCTCTGCGGCCGGCGGCGGCCCACCCGCCTCGAGCAAACAGACGCGACAACTCGGGTCCTCAGACAACCGGGCCGCCAAAACAGCACCAGCCGAACCCGCTCCTACAACGACGAAGTCAAACCGGTCTGTGCTCATTACTGTCTCCTCAGTTGTCAATGAAACGAACCGTACTCGCGACGAATCCCCCCATGTCGGGGATTCGCGACGGGTTCGTTACCCGCACCGCTGCACTCGGCACCTGCACCGCTGCACTCGGCTGTGTGTCATACCCCAGCGCGAGACTGAGATCGCTTTGAAACGGGCATTGCCGTTTCCTCATTACGTCCACCACGCGCGTCTCCGAGGAAACCCATGTCCCTTTGCCAATTTTCCGCCCATTCCGCAGCCCTGCACCCACTCGCCAGTTGGTGTCTCGACACCTTCGGACACGGACCGCCCATGCTCGTCGGCGTGAGTTTCGCCGCCGAACACGTCGACTTCCACCCGATCGAACTTTGGGAGGGCGACCCGATCAGCGACCTCGGTTCACTCGTCGCACCCAGCGCGTGGGACGTCATCGTGGTCGTCGCCAGCACCGAGCGATTCGACCATCGAACCCCCGGCGGAATTGTTGCCCATGCCGTCGACCGGACGCGCCAATCAGCAACGACATTGGATGAGCCATGCGGCCGCCGGCGGTACCTGCGGACCGTGCGTGGCCAGCTTCACGACGCATGCCTCGCGCTCTTCGACTAACCCAACCTGCGAAACAGATATGAAGAAGCAAGTAAGCCAAACCGC
>CALLAA010000032.1 GCA_938002955.1 uncultured Acidimicrobiales bacterium | reverse complement strand
AGGCGGGCGTGTAACCCCCAAGGGCACACAGCCACACAACACGAAGCCGTCGGTTGAGACCGTTCGCGAAATCAGCACGGAGCCAAGCCCTCCATGGGTCACCTGGCTGCTGTTTGGGCTGCTCGCCATTGGCATGCTGATTATCTTCTTGAACTACACCAAGCTTCTCGGCGGCGAAACCAACAACGCCTTCACGCTGCTCGGTCTCGGGTTCATCCTCGGCGGCATCATGACCGCCACCAAGCTGCGCTGATTTTCGCCGCAGGCGAAATCCGTCGCTGACGCTCCTCGATGCTCGGCTGCTGGCCGGAGGCCGCGCCCGTTCGAACCGGCTTCGCAGCTTCGAACTTCCGTCGATGTTTCGAGCCCCTAGGCGAGAAACTCGGGTTTGCGGAATCCCGTTAGGGGTGACGCAATACTTCGGGGTAAATCACACGCGTGTAATTTGTACACACCTTTCCACACAGGCTGTGGATAACAGGTGTGGGTTGTGCAGATGGCGGAAAACAATCCACAGCATCCACAACGTTTCCCACAGGGCTCATTTGGGCGGTGGATAGTCAAAATTGGGGTGCGTTCCCGTCGAGGAATTCCCACACCGTGGGTGATCGTGGTGTTGCAGGCGCAACGGATGTTGCTTATGTTGTTTGTGTTGTTCATGATGTTCCACAATGTGGACCACAGGGCGAGCCCTTGACCACAAGCTGTGGATAACTGTGGATAACCTTGGCGCGTCAAGGCGCGCTCCACGTCGGCTCGACGCTCGGTGGCAGCGACCGTGCACCCTGGTTTTACAACGATTTACAGGTCGTTGACCGGGGTGATCATGTCCATCTCTTGCATGCAATGACGCGGCGCTTCGGGTTCCTGATCGGTCGACAGTGTCATGCGGACCTCGGTCCCGCAGATCTGACATTGAAACTGAATCTTGACCTTGCGGAGCTCACCAGCGGGTGGCGGTTCCGGAATCGGGGCGGCCATACCGCGAAGCATGGCGAGGCCTGCGCGAATGATGAGATACGCAAACAGTATTGCCAGCAGAATTCTGATGATGGAGACGCCGAACAACATGACCGCAGGCTACAAGCCTGAGTACCAGTCGTATCCTCGTTCGGTCCAATAGTCCGGGCCACGCACGTTGCTGAATTCGATCTGAGCAATCCGCTTGATCTGTTTGATGCCGTACTTCAACGGAGTCGCCAAGCGGAGGGGAGCGCCGTGAAGTTGCGTCAGCGGGCGATCATTGAGCTCCCATGCCAGCAACGTCTGCGGATGCAACATCGACTCGCGGTCGAGGCTTACGTAGTAGATCCCGTCCGGCGTTCGCATGTTGACGAAATCGGCTTCCGCAGCATCTGGATAGAGAGCAGCAAGGTTCGCAAACGCTGTGCCACCCCACGTAACAATCTCGCTCCAACCCTCCACACACTTGTGCTCGACGGTCATCGCTTCGAAGGGCAGCGCCGTAATGTCATCGATATCGAGCGTGTCGAGGGTATTGCCATCGGGACCGACGATGTCGAGGGTCCACTGATCGAGGTCGATCTCCTCGCGGACACCGTGGCGCCCGTTCACCCGAATCGGCCGCGCCTCGGACGGATCGAACGTCGGGGCCAGCCGGTCAGGGCTATACCAGGCCTGCCAGATCGCCGAGTTGAAGTCGTGCACGTTTCGCAGTGCACCAGGGATGCGGTCGCCCTCTGCGGATTGAAGCGAAAGGGCGGTGATGCCAGTGGTCGCAAGGCCGAGGCCGATCAGTCCGGTGAGGAATGAGCGGCGGCCGCGAATGTCGAAGTCCTCAGGACTCATGGTCTTGCGGCGAGGGTTCTGGTCAGACATTGGCAACCTCCTCGTCATCGATGTCGACGTGCGTGCTCGCCGAACCCACAGGAACATCTTCAAGTTCGTAGCCGGTCACCATTGACCAGAAGTTCGAGAAGCCGGCCCGAACAACTTGCAGGATGTGAATGAGGAAGAAGCCAACCAGTCCGACGGTCATCAGAAAGTGGATGGCCCGAGCGCTTTCGTAGCCGCCAAACGCCGTCGTGAGCCACCAGAGTTGCGTTGGCTTGTAGATCGCAAACCCCGTGGCCACGATGATCGCGCCCATGAGGGTCACCGTCGAGTACGCCAGCTGTTGCATGACGTTGTACTGCCCTTGTGCGGGCTTGGCGTCACGTAATCCAATCTCGTGAAGCATCGTCGCCGGAATGTTCTTGAGGTCGGCGATCCTCGGAACGATGTGTTTCCACTCCTTGCTGAACGCCAGGTACAACACGTACGCAAGGCCGTTGAGGACAAAGAGCCACCCGAAGCTGAAGTGAAAGGACAACCCACGAGCGAGCTTGCGGTCGAGCTCGAGGGCCTCGTAGAAGCCGTTCGGTATCAGGTTGTTGTCGCCGAACTCGCCCGGAACCCGGGTGAAGTCGAAAGACCAGTAGATGCGCAGGCCACTCCAGATCATCACCGACAGAATCGGAAAGTTGAACCAGTGCATCCACCGAATGGCCCGTGGGTGCTTCTCGACAGCAAGGACCTCGGTGGGTCCATCGAAGTCGTCGGTATCGGTATCCCCTGGTGGGGCCATAGTGTCGCTCATTGATCCTCCTCGGATACCTACAGCTAACCCATCGGCTACCCCTCGACAGTCCCCAAGTCGTAAACCGGTTAGATTTTGTTCACATCTCGACGTGACCAATGTGGCTGTTGCGATTCGAAATGTGCCGCTATCATGTAGTTGCTACGGGGCCTTAGCTCAGTTGGTAGAGCGCTTGCTTTGCAAGCAAGATGTCGGGAGTTCGATTCTCCCAGGCTCCACGTAACACCCGCCGGTAACGGCGGGTGTTGTTCGTTTTCCTGCAATGTTCGCCGATACGGCGGGCACACTTACTCGGTGATACCCGAACTGCCCACCGTCCCCGAACGCCGTCTCGCCATTCGACTGACGCCAGATGCGTTCCGACAGGTTCGGGGCGGCCATCCGTGGGTCTACGAACAAGCGATCACATCGGTATCGGACGCCAGCGCAGCGCCAGGTTCGTTGGCGGTCGTTTTCGACTCGGACCGGAACTTCGCTGCGATCGGACTCTGGGATCCAACGTCGCCGATCCGGATCCGGATCCTTCACGCAGGAAAACCGCGGAAGATCGATGACGATTTTTGGCTCGAAACCGTCGAGCGGGCCCAACGAGTGCGCGGCCGGCTCGCGGCTCAAGGAACCACTGGCTACCGATTGCTCCACGGCGAGAACGACGGTGTCGGTGGCCTTGTCGTCGACCGGTATGACGGCACCCTTGTCGTCAAGGTCTACTCCGAGTGCTGGTTGCCTCACCTGAACAGCGTGCTCGCTGCGCTCTCCTCGACGATCCACCCTCAGCGAGTCGTCTTGCGATTGGGACGACTCGCCTCAGGGAGCGGCTTGGTGCGATCCGCTGGGCTCACCGACGGCATGGTCGTCGCCGGAGACCAGCCCGACGGACCAATCCTCTTTCATGAAAACGGGTTGTCGTTCGAAGCCGACGTGCTCGATGGTCAAAAGACCGGCCACTTCCTCGACCAGCGAGAGAACCGACAGTTCATCCGGTCAGTCGCCGATGGGGCTCGAGTTCTCGATGTCTTTAGCTGCACGGGCGGCTTCTCCGTCCACGCCGCAGCAGGCGGAGCCCGCATGGTGCACAGCGTCGATCTGGCCGGGCCAGCAATCGACACCGCCAAGCGCAACATGGCGCTCAACCGGTCGCTGATTGGATCGGTCGAGCATCGCACAACGGTCGGCGACGCCTTCGAGGTTATGGACGGACTCGGCGCGCAGATGGACCAGTACGACATCGTGATCATCGACCCACCGTCATTCGCTTCGCGAGCGAGCGAACGAGACGGCGCCATCCGGGCATACCGCAAGCTCGTCGAGCTTGGGTTGCCGCTCGTTGCGCGTGGTGGCCGGCTGCTTCAGGCGTCCTGTTCCTCTCGAGTAACCGAGGACGACCTCGTTGGAACCGTCCACGCCGCCATTCGTACGCAAGGACGCCAAGTCACGAGCGAGCAGGTCTTTGGCCATGCGGTCGACCACCCGATCAGCTTTCCGCAGGGCCGATACCTCAAGGCGATTACGACCACGTTCTCGTAGTCAGACCACACGGTCTATCGTCGCACTACCGCCCACGGTCTCGGGACTTTCTTCGGCGGCAAGACGGCCGATAGGGATACATGTCTTCGAACGATCCGGTTCAGCCGCCGGAGGGAATTGCGCTAAAGATCGCCGCGTCGTTGGGCCTCGTTGGTGCCTTACTCATCGCATGGCTTGTGTTGTTCCCGAACAACGATCCTTCCGCCGAAGTAGCGACCGCCCCAAGTTCGACAACGTCGACATCTACGACGGCGCCAACGGCGGTTGCCCGAGTCGCCGAAGCTCCCGCTGAGCCAAGCGTTGAGACAACGACGTCGCTCGCTCCAGCTGTCGTACGCGACCCAGGTCACCCCGGCGTCGGCCTCGATCTCGCCGCTCCACAATCCGACGATGTCGACGCCGAGTCGGCATCAGCGGCACCAACAACGGCCGCTCCGGCTGCCGGCCCAGCCCCGGTGACGATCAGTCGACCATCGTGCGCGGCGGGCCTAGGCGCCCAGTCCACCAAGACCGCTCCGTTCACCGGGCTCTCGGCGTCCATCCATGCAGGCATGCCCGCTGTGGTCGTCAAGGTGTCGAACAACAGCGCAGCGAGTCGCCGGACACTTATTGGTCTTGACCAGGCAGACATTGTCTTTGAGGAGCGCATCGAAGCATCGGCCACGCGCTTCTTCTCGGTATTCCATTCGACGCTGCCTGCAAACGTTGGTCCAGTGCGCTCTGGGCGAACCACCGACATTCAGCTCACCCAAAACCTGAATCGACCGGTCTTTGCCTACTCGGGGAGCAACGCTGGAGTCGGCCGTCAGATCAAGTTCGCTGCTGACAACGGAATCCTGACGCCGTTCATCAATACCGATCGAGCTCCGTTCGCTCGCGACAGCCGCTACTCGGCGCCCGACAATCTCTTCGTCGACCCGGCGAGCTTGGGCGCGTGCGGCGGCTCTGGCAACCCAACGGCGATCTTTAGCTACGGAAGCGCAAGCTCGACCACTGCAAAGGCAGCATCGTCGGTCTCACTCAGTGCACGCAGTCCCTATCGCTTCGACTGGAACGGATCACGGTGGGTGCGGTCGCAAGACGGATATGCACACACCACTCGGGAGGGTGCAGCCCTTGCGCCAACCAACGTGGTCGTGCTGTTCGTGCCGTATGTGCAGAGTCAGATCGATGCGAACTCGGTTGATGCTCAGACGATCGGGTCAGGCAGTGCGTGGGTATTCCGCGACGGCACCGTAACCGAAGGCTCCTGGGTCCGAAGCAAAGGCCACGAGCCATACAGCCTGACAGACGGAAACGGCGCCGCAGTTCGACTCGCCCCAGGACAAACCTGGGTAGTCCTCGCCCCAGCCGGCACCGCCTCCTACAACTAAAGATTTGTGAGCGATTCTGCAGGCTCAGCCTGCAGAATCGCTCACAGAAACCTGTTAGTTGTTGTGGTGTGGACGACCATTGCCGTCTTGCGGCTGTCCGAACATGTTCGAGTTCAGACGAGCGTCGTTGCAGATCTGCTTCATGAGCGGACCAAGCTCGTCTGGCTCGTCGGTTTGTGAACCGTGTGGGCCGAGGACCCAACCTTCGGCCACACCGACACGGTCGCCGACAACGTCGAAGACGCGTCCGGTGATGCCTGCCGATTCGGGCGATGCAAGCCAAGTTGCGACGTTGGCGATCCAGCGTGGATCCATGCCGCCCTTCTGCTCTTCGGTCAGGTCGGAGAAGCCGGGAAGGTTCTCGGTCATGCGGGTGAAGGCCGCCGGTGCGATTGCGTTGCAGGTGACGCCGTAGTTGGCGAGTTCCATGGCGATGAT
>CALLAA010000031.1 GCA_938002955.1 uncultured Acidimicrobiales bacterium | reverse complement strand
ATCCGCTGCTGATTCACGAGCTCGAGCTGAATGGCAAAGAGCTCGTCGAACACCAGCCGGCGCCGAGCTTGTGCAACCGACGCCATGTTCTCCGGCTGGTGGATCTCGACGGTTGCCTCGTGGCGGTCGATGAACTTCTGCGCCCGCTTGACCGAGTCGGGTAATGGATCGGCGATCGTGCGCTGTTCGGCTCGACGGAGCGCCTCGGCCGACCAACGAGCAACGTCGGCGCTTCCGATCTTGGCCTTCTCACTCTGCGGGTAAACGGGAACGATCTTGCCGGTCTGGTCGCCGATGAGGTCGACGATCGGCGACGACATCTGCGGGTTCCCCCGAAAGCTCTCTACCTTGCCGAACAGCACGACCGGGAGCCCTTCGTAGAGCTGCTTGGCCCGCCATGGCTGGTTGAAGAAGGTCACGCCGAGGGTCCCGGTCCCGTCGCTGACCTTGGCGGTCACCATGGTGCGGTTTCCACGTATCCGTCGAGACTCGACGCGGGTGACCTTTCCGAGCACCATGCCTTCTTCGCCTTCGCGAAGGTCAGCGATGCTCGCTTCTCGCGTGCGGTCGATATAGCGACGCGGGTAGTAACGCAGAAGATCGAGGACGCTGTGGACGTCGGCCTTGCGAAGCGACTCGGCACGCTTTGGGCCAACGCCTTTCAAGGTCTCAATGCCGAGCGCGTCGAGGTCGCGCAGGGTCAGCGGCGGACGAGCTTGGGTATTCGGTGGCGGTTCTTCGGTGGTCACTCCACGCCGATAATAAACGGGTAGAGCGGTTGCCCTCCCGCATGCACCTCAACCTCGATGTCCGGGTGGGACAACTCGATCTGTGCAACCAGCGCAGAAGCCTCGGCTTCGTTGGAATCTTCACCAACGACGAGCGTCAAGATCTCGTGCTCATCTGTGGCGAGCGCGTCGACGACGGCAGCAGCGGCGGCGATGGCGTCGGCCTCAACCGCCACGATCTTGCCTTGTGCCAGCCCGAGCCAATCGCCATCGGAGATCTCGAACCCCTCGGCTGTGGTGTCGCGCACTGCGTGGGTTACCTCGCCTTGAACGAGGTGTTCGAGGGCATCGAGCATGCCCTCAACATTTGTTTCAATCTCGGCTTCTGGGTCGTAGGAGACCAGCGCAGCCATGCCGCCAACGATGCTGCGCGTCGGCACGACGGTGACCGTCTTCGACGTTTGGGCATTGACCTGCTCGGCGACAGGAATGATGTTCTTGTTGTTTGGAAGAATCACGACACCGTCGGCCGGCAGCGCCTCGACGGCGGCGAGTAGCTCAGCGGTCGATGGGTTCATCGTCTGGCCGCCGGCAACCACGTGCTGCACGCCGAAGGACCGGAAGATGTCGCCGACTCCCGCTCCGACCGACACGGCGACGACGGCCGTCGTGCATGGCTCGATCTGGGCAATGGCGGCTTCTGTAGCGGCCTGCTTGACCCACTCTTGTTCTTCGAGTTCTTCGAGTAGGTCGGTCACCCGGATCTTGTGCGGGCGACCCACCGCGATGCCACACTCGATCGCGGCGCCGATGTCGTCGGTGTGAACGTGACAGTTGTGGATGCCATCGCCACCGACCACGACGATCGAATCGCCGACCTCTGCCCACGCTGCTTTGAATCCGTCGATCGAGTCGTCGGGGGCGTCGAGGAAGAACATGACTTCGTAGCGAAGGTCTGCGAGCCCTGAATGGTCGTGATCGTCAGGACGATCGTCGGGCATGTCTGGAATCACGGCACCTTCGGACATCTCCGGCGCCGGGATCTCGCGACCGTCGACGACGTTGAGTGCTGCGTCAAAGAACAACAGCAGGCCCGTGCCACCCGAATCGACGACGCCGGCCTCGGCGAGCACCGGGAGCAAGCTCGGGGTCTTCTCAAGCGCAGCTGCTGCCCCGGTTCGGGCAGCATCGAGAACCGCGAGCAACGAGGTGTGGTCTGCGTCGGCGGCTGCTTCGGCCGCTTCCCGGACGACGGTGAGAATGGTGCCTTCGACCGGGTTGCCGACAGCGCCGTAGGCGGCCGTGGCCGCGTCGGTGAGCGCTTGGGAGAACGTGGCGCCGTCGACGGCGTCGGATGCGGACATTCCAGCGGACAGGCCCCGAAGAATTTGCGACATGATGACGCCCGAGTTCCCGCGGGCACCCATCAACGATCCGTGGGAGACCGCTTTACAGACGGCTTCCATCGTGGAACCTGGTTCGGGGAGATCGGCGACCACGGACTCGAGCGTGAGCGACATGTTTGTGCCGGTGTCGCCGTCGGGAACCGGGTACACGTTGAGCGCATTGATGACCGCCTTGTGGGTCATCAGCGCGTCCCGGAAGGACACGACTATGGCGCGAAAGATGTCAGCGTCGAGAGCATTCGTCATAACGGCGACGACGTTACTCGTGGGTAGCGACGAAACATAAACCGAAGGGACCACCACAGGCCCTCGCTGAGCAACGCTCACACTGTTGCGATGCGAACAGACCGCAGTCGCTGGTTTGAACGAGCTCGATGGGCTCAGTCAGGCAGGAGCTCTGGGGTCTCCATGTCGATCTCAGAACCGAGGCGAACCGTGGTTGCCAGTCCGCTGCTGTTGAGCTCGAAGATGATCCGCTGACCCTGTCGGAGCATCCGAAACACGGAGCCTTCCAAGGCATCTTGCGCGAGGTCGTATTCGTTGAACTCGATGTCGTCCATGACGACGCCGTCGCCGGTGGCTGGATCGTATGACTGGACTACTCCCTGCATGACGCTGAGCGTAGCAGGGCAGAGGCATGGCCCAGCCTGTCGACGGCCACGTTTTTCTGCCAGATTTGCGACTCGACATTTCGCGGCAACGCGCCGATGAAAACGTATCGGGCTTGCCTTTGGCGCCCGATCCTCGAGACGTCTGAATCGCCGTGGGCGTCTCGAAACAGTCCTGGCGGACCCAATCGGGTCCGCCAGGATTTCTGTTTTTCGCTCGAACTTC
>CALLAA010000030.1 GCA_938002955.1 uncultured Acidimicrobiales bacterium | reverse complement strand
CGTTAACGCTGTAGCAACGAAGACTGCGCAGAGCGCGAGATTTCGAACCGATCGTTCCATGGGGTGACTCCACCGTCTCAATACCCACCATGCGCGTTCGCGCCCTGGCCATACCATACGCAGAGTACATCAGGATTGGCGCATTTTGAAGGTCGATCGACCTAATTGAGGGTTCGCCGCGACTTCTTTCGACGCCTAGTTAAGCGTGACCGTTATGCGCGTTGTCGAACTCGTCTGCGTGTTGTTGTCCTCGGAGCGAATCTGTACGTCCCATGTGCCGTTCGGAATGATCGGCGTCTGGTAGTCGAAGTTGCTTCGCACACCGCCAGGGTTGGTCAGCGCCGCTTGGATCCATTGCGAGGAGCCGAGAGAACCATCGGATCGCAGATATTGGCCTGTGTTGACGTTTCGGAACCGAATTTCGACTCCGCCGAGCGAAATGTCGTCGTTTGCCGAGCCAGACACCGCAATGCGGTTTGTCGTGATGACCTGATCGTCAGCCGGGAGGTTCACGGTAATGGTCGGTGCCGCGTCGCCGGGGTAGAGACGTCCACTGCCGAATGTGTGGTTGGCAGCTGCCTGGCCGACATTGTCCACCGCACGAACGTAGTAGTAGTACGTGCTCGCCTTTGGCGCGTCGAAATCAAACGACCAATCGGTTGAGGTAGCTCCGGGCGCGGAGAGGGTGGCAAAGAACGGATCGGGAATGTTGCTCGTGGTTCCATCGGTTTGGAGCCATTCCCGCGCAATGAAGTCGTAGATGCCGATCGTTACCTGCGCTACGCCGTTGTCGTCTGCTGCCGTTCCATTGATTGAGGTAGCAAGGCTGTCGACACCCTGCTGGTAGCGAGTGGCTCCAGCGAAGGTCTGCGTTGGCAGATCGTCACCATTGGGGCCAACCACAATCTGTGTGCGTTGCGTTGCTCGTGCCCCGAGTGTGTCGACGACTCTGAAGTACACGTCGTAGGTTCCAACGGCGAGGCTCGGCGACTCATACGTCCAGTTCTTCGTCGTGCCACCGTTGGTTCCCGGGATCACAAAGTAGTTGGCCCGGAACCCAAGGTTGCCGTTTGCCTGAACGCCGCTTCGGTCGAGGACATTGCGAATCAGGACAGATACGCCCTCGATTCCGGCCTCGGCTTGAGCGTTACCGGCAAAGCTGAATTGGCTGTTGGCCGGAAGCTTCTGATCGGCGCCTGCCGTGATGGTGATGGTTGGGGGAGCGGTGTTCCCGATTTGTGCGTACACCCGAGTCCGAGCAAACCGCTGCCCTGACGTGTCTCGGGCGTCGACCCGAACCTCCCACTCACCGACGGGCACGTTGGTCAGCGTGCGGGTGAAGCTCGTCGAGGTGCCACCGGGGTTCGATAGCGAAGCGCTGAACGTTTCGGCGTTGCCGAGGGTGCCGTCGCTGCGCAAGTAGAGGTTCTTATCGCGGTCGCGCATTGTGAAGGTCACGCCAGCGACGCCAAGGTCGTCCGTAACGGTTCCTTCGATGACCGCAGTGTTGCCAGGCGATGGGTTCGCTGGTCCGGTGACGGTGAGCAGTGGCGGGTCGTCGTTGTTGGAGCCCACGTTGAATTTCAGCTCCGCACGAGAACCGTCCTTCGAGCCGTCGTTCGCAAACGTCTTTGCCGTCACGTTGTACTCACCGGTCTCGGTGAGATTTACGGTTTGCGACCACGTGCGTTCTTCGTCTGCGGTGTTCAAGTCGACGTCCACGGCTGCCCACGCTGTGGTGAACGAGCCATCGGCGTTGAGGTAGGTCGAGTCGGACTTACGTACAACGGTCAGGCGAACTCGCCGGATGCCGCCAGGCGCAGAGGCTTCGCCCTCAAGCGTGATGTTGCCGGGCGCCACAATTTCGAATGCGCTTGGCGAGGTGATGGTGGTTTCGAGAGTGACGCCACCGCCTGGGTTGCCACCATCTTCGGTGCATGGAATCTCCGAGTACGGCGTCGCGAACTCCGGGCCCTTGACACGAACGGCAAAGTCGTCGCCAACCGCATCGCTGATGCGGGTCGACGCGTCGCCTGTCACCGACTGTTCCCAGCTGCCGTTGCGCCGGAGCTGTTCGCTCGTTCCGCGCTGGCCGCTGTAGGTAATGACAACCGCGTTGCCATCAACCGCAGTGGTGCAGGCGTAACCGCCGCCCGGGTCTGGCGGGTCCACAGGGTCATCGCCGATGGGGAAGAGCGCGTGGCGGCCAATGGTGGCACCGCCAAGGCGGGTGCCGTCGTGTCCAACGAGCAAACCCTGGCCGGGAACAAATGTCAGGCTTTGCACGCCGAGGAACGAGTCAGAACCCGGGTTCCAGTCCTGCGACTTGCCTGTGGCGGGATCGAGGGCGCCGAGCTGTTGGCGAGCAACGACTTCATCGCCAAGCTGCGCTGGACCCTGGCCAAAGCCAAAGCCGTAGTTGGTCAGTGGGTCGCCGGGGAACGGGTCGGTCGAGCCTGGGGCCTCTTGGAACTGGAAGTGTCCGCCAACAAACACGCTGTCTCCGCTGATCGCAACGCCAAGAACCGTGTCGAAGTGGCGCGAGACCCACGCTGCGTTCGTGTTTGCGCCGCTGTTGACAGGGAAACGAACTGCGGTGTCTCCAGCAGGTGGGCGATCGCCGCCGCTGGTGACCATCACGAAGTAGGAACCATCGGGAGACATCGCGATGCGGCGAGGGCGAAGCGCCCCGCCGAAGCGATCGAGCTCGTCGTCGTACAGATTTGTTTGCCAGTCGCTGAGCGACGCACTGTTCGCTGAGATATCGAAGCGAGCAATTGCTGTGCGTTCCTGGCGGTCGATAAAGCGAGCTGTGTGTGACAGGAACAGCTTCGAGTTGTCGGGGGTGATCGCAATCGACTTGCCAGAGATGCCGCCGCCCGACGCGACGCTGAAGGTGAAGTCGAAGTTCACAGCGTCATCGAGTTCGCCGGTCGATGTATCGACGGCGGCAAAGCCGGTGCGGGTCTGGCCATCGATGGAGTCGAATCGTCCGGCGAGGTAGACGCGGCCGTTCGCGATGGCGACATCGTTCACGTTGGCGCTCGCCTGAGGATCGAACGACGACACCAAACCTCCCGATGCGGTGAGCTTGGCGACCTTC
>CALLAA010000029.1 GCA_938002955.1 uncultured Acidimicrobiales bacterium | reverse complement strand
GTGATCTCCACGCTGATGCTCATGCCGATTCGCATGCTCGGCTTCACCCGCATGGCCCATAACTCCGGTTGGGGCACGCGAGCTGGCGGCTTCGCTGGCGAGTCCGAACGAAACCCATTCGCCCTCATCCCCTACGGCCTCGCGCTCGCGATGGTCGTGGGCATGTCCCTCTACCAACCCTAAGAAAGACGATGACGAACCGCCCATCGCAATCCCTGTTCAGTAGACCCAACGACACCTCGGTAGAGACGGTCGATGTGATCGACACGCCCATTCCCGACTCGGCCGCGCCACCACCGGCGAAGCCGCCAGGCATGTTTTCGATCGGCAGCCCGCTGTTCAACGTGGGACTCGTCTGCCTGCTGATGGCGATCACCTTTGCTGCGGTGGCCCTTCCCGAACGCGCCGAGGTCGAGACCACGACGACGGGTCCGCCGATCAACCTGTCGTTCGCGACGCCCGAAACGTCGACGACGACGAGCGAAGTTCGCACCCCATCCACAACAGCGCTCGACAACGATCTACTCGCCGAGCTCCTCAATGAGCTACGGGAAAACGACATCGACGTTGCCGACACCACCGGAGACAGTGGTCTCGACGATGCGGTATCCGATGAGATTGCCGTCGCTCCTACACCGCCCGAACAGGAGCTGGTTCAGGTCGTCTACCGAACCGAGCAGGTCATCGTGCCCGCGTCGACCGTACCTCCAGCACCGAAGCGACCCGAGTGCACCGACTATGAGACCCGTAGCGAAGCGCAAGTTGCCTTCGATGCCGACCCGACGACGCTCGCGCACTTCGATGGCGACGGAGACGGAAACGCATGTGAGCAGATTGCCGACCCCGACGCTGTCGCACCCGTGTCGTGCAACGACTTCCAGAACCAGCCCGACGCACAGGCGATCTTCGATGCGAATAACGACGCTCTCGCCTACCTCGATGGGGACGGCGACGGCCGTGCCTGCGAGCAACTACCCGGCGCGCCGGTGGAGGGACCAGCACCTCCTCCGGCCGCCCAGGTCTTGTCGGTCAATGCCGTGCGAGCCCAGCAAGGGGTCTTTGGCATGCATACCCGAGAAGCGCCTTGGTGGATGGGCGAGCTCGACTACGTGACTCGGCTCGTCGGAAAAGCACCGAACAACCTGCTGTTCTTCTCCAACTGGTCGACCCCGTTCCCAGCCGAACAGGTTCGAACAGCGTGGGGCCGTGGCATGACGCCACAGGTCGCCTGGGAACCGGTCATCCCCGGGGCCGACACGCAGCCAACACTGCAGCAGATCAGTGACGGAACGTGGGATTTCTACATCGACGAATGGGCCGCAGCAGCGGCAGCACACGGCCAACCAATCGTGTTGCGCCTCGCCGCCGAGATGAACGGCAACTGGTATTCGTGGTCCGAAGGCGTCAACGGCAACCAGGAAGGCGACTTCGTCGAGATGTGGCGTCACGTACACGACCGCTTCGAGCTCGCTGGGGCTGACAATGTCGTGTGGTTGTGGAGCGTGAATCGCTCGGACAATCTCAAGACCGACATCGTTAACTACTGGCCCGGCGAGGAGTACACCGACTGGGTCGGGATGTCCGGCTACTGGCGGGGTTATCAAGGAGCCGAAGCGCCGACCTTCGATGCCGTCTTTGGCAAGACCCTCGGCGAGCTTCGTGCACTCACGGCCAAGCCGATCCTCCTGGCCGAAATCGGAGCAGGCACCACGGTCAACGACGACCGGGTGACCTGGCTCAATACGCTGTTCACCGGGCTGGGGGCGAACCCCGACATCATTGGGTTCGTCTACTTCAACGACTCGAAGTCCGGTGGCGACTGGCGCATCCAGTTCAGCCAACCAATGGTCGATGCGTTCGCTGCTGGTGTCGCCGACGATCGGTGGAAGAGCGGATCCCTACCGACGGGCATGAAGATCGGCGACCGCCTCTCCGTCCCGGCCCACAGCGACCCCGATAACAACGACCTCGCCAGCGACGAATAGCGCGAACCCCCATAACAACGGGTCAGACCCGGGTTATGGGGGTTGCCTGTCCGGTTTCCGACTCAGACGACCTGACCGTCCTGGAGTGCGTGAATCGCTTCGTCGTCCAAACCGAGCACATCGCTGAGGATCTCGGCGGTGTGCTCGCCCAACGTTGGCGGCGCGTTCCGGTACGTGATCGGGCTCGCCGAGAAGTGGATCGGGTTCGAGATCGCCGGTGCCGTACCTGCAGTTCCGTGTGGCAGATCGATGCGTCCGCCACGGTGCTTCGCCTGCGGTTCGTCAAAGGCTTCGGCCATGTCGTTGATCTTGGCTGCGGGCACACCGAGCGCCGGCAGCGCCTCGAGCGCCTCGGCCTTGGTCCGGCTACGAAGCTCTGTCTGGAGCAGGCCAGCGAGCTCGACTCGGTGCTTATTGCGGTCGGGGTTCTCGGCAAAGCGAGGGTCCAACGGCAGTGAATCGAGTCCGAGCCAGCCGCAGAACGCGGCGAACTGCCGGTTGTTTCCAACGGCCACAATGACCCGGCCATCGGCAACATCGAACGGCTGATACGGAGCGAGGTTCGGATGCCACTCGCCGCTGCGCGTCGGCGGCGTGCCACCGACGAAATAGTTGAGCGCCTGGTTCGCCATAAAGGCCAGCTGAGAATCGAGGAGCGCGACATCGATGTGCTGGCCCTCACCGGTCTGGTCGCGGTGTCGAAGCGCGGCGAGAATCCCGACCGTGGCGTACATGCCGGACATTTGGTCGGCTGTTGCCACACCGGCGCGAAGCGGCCCTGCCCCCGGCTCGCCATCGGCGCGGCCGGTGACGCTCATCATTCCGCCCATTGCTTGAGCGAGGTAGTCGTAGCCGGGCTGGTCGGCCATGGGTCCGTCCTGGCCAAACCCGGTGATCGATGCGTAAATCAGATCCGGCTTCACCGCACGTAGGCCGTCGTAGTCGAGACCCTTCTTTGCGAGGGAGCCAACCTTGAAGTTCTCAACGACGACGTCGCTTTTGGCCGCGAGCTGTTTGACCAGGTCGACGCCCGCGTCGGTTCCCACATCGATCGTGATGGACTTCTTGCCGCGGTTCGCACACAGGTAATACGACGACTCGGCGGTCGCGTTACCCGCTTCGTCCTGCAACCACGGCGGTCCCCACTGTCGAGTGTCGTCGCCAACCCCTGGCCGTTCGACCTTGATCACATCGGCACCAAGGTCGGCCAGTAGCTGCGCACATGCCGGACCGGCGAGCACTCGGGACAAGTCGAGAACCCGAACGCCGCTAAGCGCACCAGGATGTGCGGTTTCTGAAGGAGTCATCTGGCCACGATAGAGGTCGCTCCACACCGTTGGTGACCATCGGCCTTAGGCTCGCTGAATGTCGACGAACGACCCTCTCCAGCTCAACAACGATGTACCGGCGGACCCCGACGCTCGACCACTTGCGTTGTTCGACCTCGACGGCACGCTCACGGACCCGGCCGGTGGAATTCTCGCTTGCCATCGATGGGCTCTCGAGGAGCTCGGTATCGAGTTCGACACGTCGATCGACACCGCCACCTTGATCGGGCCGCCCGCCGAAGAAGCCCATGCAATTCTCGGCGTACCCGCCGACCGAATCGCCGAGTCGACCGCGCTCTACCGCGAACGGTTCGCAATTGCCGGCTGGCTCGACGACACCCTGTACGACGGCATCGCCGACCTCGTGCAGGCCCTCAGCGACGCAGGCTGGATCCTCGGTGTCGCCACGATGAAGATCGAACAGTTCGCACCGCGGATCCTCGAGCGCGTCGGCATCGCCGACTACTTCGACGTGATCTCCGGATCCGACACCAAGCGGACCCGCACCAACAAGCGGGCCATCATCGAACACGCCTTGGCAGCGCTCGACCGCCCGACCAACGGCGTCGTGATGATCGGAGACCGGCGCCACGACATCGAGGCGGCCAGGTCGTTGCAGATGACATCGATCGGTGCAGCCTGGGGCTTTGGCTCGATCGACGAGCTCATCGCCGCCGACGCACACGCCATCGCCGTCGAACCGGCCAACGTCGCCGAAATTCTCCTCGGCGACTAGCAGACGACGCGGCAGCACTCTGCTGCACCCGGGGCGCGCTCAAGCTCTACGGCGGGGAGCCGTAAGGTAGATATATGAGTTCGAAACGGTTGCTCCCCCTGGCCCTCGTGTTCACCGTCGCAGCACTGATCTTCGCGGCGTGCGGATCGAGCGGCACCGAAGAGGCGGCCAGTGCCGACCCGGCGAACGCGTCCGCAACCACGGAGACCGTTGCGACAGCCACTCCCACCGAGATCACGTTCGGCAACGACGTGCAACCCATCCTCGAAGCCAACTGCGTGTCGTGCCACTCCGATACTGGCCCCGGCACCACCCACCTCGAGATGGCGACCGCCGCCGACGTCGCCACGATCGCCGAGTTCATTGCATTCCGCGTCGAAGACAAACAAATGCCGCCATGGCCACAAAGCGGCCTCCAGGAAATCGACTACCAATACGACCTGTCGATGAGCGACGATGACCGACAGACAATCATCGACTGGGCAGCCGGTGGCGCAGCCCTCGACGTCCCCGAGGACACCCCACTCACGGCCACCGCCCAGGCATACCCGCCGATCGACGCGGACATCGTCATCACCGCCGACGGGCCATACCCCGGCTCAGAAAAAGTCGACGACTACCGGTGCCGAATCCTCGATCCGGAGTTCACCGACACCAACTGGGTGACCTCGATCGAGACACGCCCAGACGAAACCCGGGTACTGCACCACAGCCTGATCTACCGATTGCCTGCATCGGATCGTGCCGAAGCCGACGAGCGCGACGGCGCCGACGGTGCACCTGGATGGACCTGTCAGACCGTGCCACGGATGGACAGCGGCAGCCTGCGTCAAGTTGCGGGCTGGGCACCGGGAACCGGGCCGATCACCATGCCCGAAGGTTCGGGCCTGCGCATGGACGCCGGCGACACCTTCGTTGTGCAATGGCACTACCACTACGACGCTGAAGCATTGCCCGACAACTCTGGCATCGCACTCGAACTCGCCACCGACGAGGAGATCGCCGCTGCGGGAGGAGCCCTCGACCCCGTCCGTAACCGTGCGCTGCTCACCCCCGTCGAAATTCCGTGCGCCAGCTACGAGACCGGGGCGTTGTGCGACCGAGGTGCAGCGGTGCAGCGCCTTATGGTCGAATTTGGTTTCGAGTCGGCGCTCATCTCTGAGTTCGTGAACCGTCAGTGCGGGGTCACCCCCGACGACTTTGCGCACTTCACCGAAGGAACGGCCAGCTCAACGTGCGACGTGGATGCACCCGTCGGCGAGATCATTTCGTTCTGGCCACACATGCACGAGCTCGGCACGACCTACCGCATGACGCTGAACCCAGACACGCCTGACGAGAAGCTGCTCATCGACATCGATCGTTGGGACTTCCAATGGCAGATGGGCTACTACCCCGTCGAGCCGCTGATCCTGTCGCCCGGAGATGTTCTACGAATCGAATGCGGCTGGGACCGAGCATTGTGGCCAGTGGGCGTTGAGAGTCGCTACATCGTGTGGGCCGAGGGCACCCAAGACGAGATGTGCTACACCGGCGTCGCCGTCCGCTAGCCAGCCGACTGAAACGGAACCTGGACCTCGACGACCTGCTCGGGGTCCCCAACCTCTGGGTCGGCGAGCAGCACCTCTCGAAACGGTCCCGAGATATGGGCTGACTCGTTTTCGATCCACCGGCCAATCGCCGCGTTCGTCGTGTGGATCTCCTGGCGGTTGCTGTTGCGGACCGCCGACAGCACGGTCGTCTCCGGTAAGAAGGTCTCGACCATCCCCATCTCCTCAGCGGGCTCGTCGAGACGCGGGTCCATGGGAATCGCGAACTCCATAGAGAAGTTCTCCTCGTCGTACTCGGCGGTCCAGCGAGCAATGCCATAGGGAGGCGTGAGGTCATCGATGTGCATGCTCAGGTCTCGCACCATGCACGAGAGGGCATCGAGGGATTGTTCGATGTTGGCGGTTTGATACGGAACCGTCCACACATGCATGGCCGGGATCGTCTTCACCACAAGATCGGCCGACTGCTCGGTCTCTTCGAGTTGAGTAATCCGCGAGTCGATCCGTCGCAGACGCTGCTCCGCGACCTTCAGTTCTCTGGCCACCTGTGCCTGGCGCAAGGTCAACATCGCCCGTAGCTCACTCCCCGAGAGGTGGTCCTTGGTCAGTTCGGCAATCTCGGACAGACCAAACCCGAGCTCGCGCAGCGCAACGATCTGGTTGACCTCACCCAGCTGCGCCGCACTGTAGAAGCGGTACCCGGTCTCGGTGTCGACATGGTCAGGAGCGAGCAACCCGATCTTGTCGTAGTGACGCAACACTCGCGACGAGACGCGGGCCAGGTTGGCGAAGTCACCGATCTTGAACATGCCACGACCGTACGGTTTGTCACTGTGTCAAGGTCAACCCGCCGCCGAAATTACGAGCTACAGCTGAGCATGCTGCAACCGACACGTGTGCGTGCCCAGTCGGGGCGCTTCTCGGCGAAGGCCTCCTTGCCAGGCTGCCGGGTATAGGGGTTGCGCATGACATCGAGCAGCTCGGTGATTCCGGCGTGGTCGCCCTCTGTCGACCGGTCGATGGCAAGCTGTGCCAGATAATTGCGCATGACGTAGAGCGGGTTGACCGCATTCATCGCTATTCGGCGTGCATCGTCCGACGTTCCGTCGGTGCGGACGCGAGCGACGTAGCTGTCGAGCCACGCATCCCAGCGTCCACGGAGTTCGTCGGTGAGCTGCTCATCAGGCAGATAGAAGGCGTTGTGCAATGGAGCGAAGCGGTCGTCAGCACTCACGTCGTCTGCACTGCTGACCTCGGCGAGTCCACGGTAGAAGAGCGTCATGTCGGTCTCGGCTGCCTGGAGCAGTTCGAACAACTCGACCATCAACGGCTCGTCGGTTTCGGTGTTCCACGCTGCCAAACCGAGTTTGTCAGCCATCATGTCCTGATGACCGTTCCGGAAATGGGTGACATAACCATCGATTGCTGACTGCAGCGCGTCGGCGTCCTCCACCAGCGGGTACAGGGCGTTCCCGAGCTGGGCCAGGTTCCATTGGCCAATGCCGGGCTGGTTGCCAAAGCGGTAACGCTTGCCGTGCTTGTCGGTCGTGTTTGGTGTCCAGTCCGGGTCGTAGTCCTCGAGCCAGCCGTATGGGCCGTAGTCGATCGTGAGTCCCAGAATCGACAAGTTGTCGGTGTTCATCACACCGTGGACGAACCCGACACGCTGCCAATGCACGATGGTCTCCGCGGTCCGGCGAACAACCTCGGCGTAGAAGTCGACGTAGGTCTGAGGTGTTGGATTGCCGTCGGCTGGCCAGAGCTCGGGGTAGTACTCGCGGATCGTGAAGTTGGTGAGGGCTCGTAGTTCGTCGATCTCCCCCATCGAGGCCGGCAACTCGAAGCTGCCGAACCGGATGAAGTTCGGTGCGACACGGCAAACCACCGCGCCCGGCTCGAACTCGGGGTGACCGTCGTAGAGCATGTCGCGCATGACCTGGTCGCCGGTCAGGCTGAGCGACAAGGCTCGGGTCGTTGGGACACCGAGGTGGTACATGGCCTCGGAACACAAGAACTCACGAACCGACGATCGAAGAACCGCAAGGCCGTCCGCGCTGCGCGAATACGGGGTTGGACCGGCGCCTTTGAGCTGCAGGGTTTGACGTCCGGTGCTGGTGACGAGCTCGCCGAGGTTGATCGCACGACCATCGCCGAGCTGTCCTGCCCAGTTGCCGAACTGATGCCCGCCGTACCGCATGGCGAAGCTGTCCATGCCCGGGAGCACGAGGTTGCCGGTGACCATGTCGCGGAATTCCTCCGACGCCAGCTGCTCGTCGGTGAATCCGAGGTCGGCGGCAAGTTCGTTGGAGACGGCGAGCACTTGTGGGGCTGCGGTCGCCGTCGGGGCAACACGACTGAACGACGCTCCCGGCGCTTGATGCGGCACGTTCGCGGGATGCGGGTCGGCGGGAAGCTCCGCGGTGAACCGGTTGTCGAACTCCAAGGTGTCCAAGACGCTCATAGGTCCTAGTCAACCCGATCCTGGTCGACTTTGTTTCCCTAGGGCGGCGCCGACCTAACGTGCCGGGGTCGAACCGACGGAGAACCCGACGATCGCGCCGGACGGATCCGTGGCGTTGCTCACCCACGTTTCCCCACCGTGCATCTCTGCAACCCGCTGCACGATCGCCAGGCCAATGCCGTTTCCGGGCCGCGTTCGGGCGGTCGGCGAACGAAAGAACCGGTCGAAGACGTACGGCAGGTCAGCCTCGGGAATGCCCTCTCCCCCGTCGCGCACTTCGACCCGCCCACCATCGACTCGCACAGTGACGGCCGCGTCCGGACCGGAATACTTGATCGCGTTGTCGACAAGGTTCGACACGGCGCGGCGGACCATCCGATGGCGGATCGCGACGTCTGGCTGGCCGTTGCCGGCCACGATGTTGATCGTCCGACCCGAGCGGGTTTCGATCGTCTCCACAACCTCGCTCACCAGAGCCGGCAGCGAATACAGCACAACGCTTTCGTCGACCCCTGTTGGATCGGTAGCCAAGTCGACGAGCTCGTTGACGAGATGGCTCAGTTGTTCGACCTCAGCGGCCGAGCTCGCGAGCAGTTCACGTTGTTGGGTTTGGGGAATCTCGGCGGTCGAGTCGAGCAGTTCGAGCTTGAGACGCAAGCTCGTCAGCGGAGTACGGAGTTCGTGGCTCGCGTCAGCGACGAGGCGGTGCTGCTGATCGCGGCTGAGTTCGAGAGCTCCGAGCATCTCGTTGAAGGAACGGGCGAGGTCGCCAATCTCATCGGAGCGTTTCACGTCGATGCGCGACGGCAAATCTCGCCGGACAGCCATAGCTTTCGCCGCCTCGGACACTTCGGTGATCGGCGACGTGAGCCGCCGCGCAACCAGAGCGCCCATTCCACCGGCGAGCGCGATACCCGCAATACTCCCGAGCAAGATCTGACGACGCAGCCGACCGAGACCAGCTTCGAGATCTTCAATATTGCTCGCAACCTGCAAGATCGCTTCGCCACGTGGAGCCTCGACGCTCGCGACGGCCATCCGATACCGCTCGCCATCGACCTCGACGGTCGAGATCGTTGGTGTGTCCGGATCCTCCAGCACCGCCGACGGCAATCCCTCGTCGACGATGACCTCACCATCGAACGTAAATCGAACCAGAGTGAACAGCCGCCGATCCGCCGCCGAGATGTCGCCAAAGATCTGCCCAAGTCCTCGCTGTCCACGACGGTCGCCATCGTCTCGCAGGTCTCCACGTCGGCCGACCGCCGTTTCACCAACGAACTGACGCGGCTGGTTAACCACCGCGAGAAGGCCATCGTCGATTGCGCTGCGCTGCTGACGAGCAGCGAGCACCCAGAAGGCGGCCGCCATGACCAAAATGGCGATCGCCGCGGCGAGCGCGACCGTGAGCGCCAAGCGCACCTGAAGCTTCATGGCTGAACTCGGGCGACGTAGCCGACGCCGCGCTTGGTGTGAATGAGCCGCTGCGCGCCCGTGACCTCGAGTTTCTTGCGAAGGCTCGAGATGAACACTTCCATCGTGTTCGACGAGGTGTCCTCGTCGTATCCCCAGACAGCGAGGTGTATGTCGTTTCGTTCGAGCACGCGGTCGGCGTTCTCCAAGAGGAACTCGAGTAGGTCGAACTCGATCTTTGTGAGGTCGATTTCGGTGCCGCCGCGGTGCACTCGACGGGTCTTTTGGTCGAGCGACAGGTCGTCGAGCACGAGCACGCCCGCATCGACGGCTGTTGCGTCGAGGTCGAAGGCACGAAGCAACGCCCGAATTCTGGCGAGCAACTCGTCGAGCGCAAAGGGCTTGGGAAGGTAGTCGTCGGCACCGGCATCGAGCCCAGACACCTTGTCGGCAACTTCATGGCGGGCGGTGAGCATCAGAATCGGCCCGGCAAACCCGTGGGCACGCACCCGACGACATGTTTCGATGCCGTCGATTCCGGGAAGGTTGAGGTCGAGCACGATCAGATCGATCGGCGAACTCTCGATGACCCCGAGCGCGTCTTCGCCACGTTCGACTCCGGTCACCTCATACTTCTGCACCTGTAACACGACCTGCAACGACTCCCGAACGCCCCGATCGTCTTCGACGACCAACACCTTGGGAACTCGGCCTACTTCGTTGCCAGTACTGCTCATACCCCGAACAGTAACGACTCCAGGTGAGACGAACCTGAAGACACTTCAGAGAAATCTGAAGGTTCTTACCAATCCTTCAGCTGCAGATCAGCGAAGCCTTCGGCTATCCACAGATTCTCTTTCATGTCGCCCTGTTCGATGTATTTCACACCGCAACACAGCGGTACTCATCAAAAGGAAATTCCCCTCATGACCAACGAGAAGCCCTCCATCTTCAAGAACGCCGCCCTCATCGGTGGTGGCGCACTCGGACTTGCTGCGTTCACCTTCGGTACCGCAGGTATTGCTGGAGCTCAGGATGCACCAGCCGACGACGCTCCTGTCGAGGAGACCGAAGAGACCTCATCTCGTAGCGAGCGACGCCAGGCCGTGATCGACCAGCTCGTCGAAGACGGTGTCATCACCCAGGAACAGGCAGACAACGTCGCCGAGGTTCGCGCTGCTCTCCAAGAAGAGCGTGAAGCTCGCAAGGCCGAGAAGCTCGCCGCTATCGCCGACGCGATCGGCATTGGCGTCGACGAACTCGAAGAGGCCAAGGATGCCGGCACCCCGCTTGCCGACATCGCCGGCGACAACCTCCCGGCAGTCGTTGACCTCTTCGTCGAGAACGCAACCGAGCGCATCGAAGGTGCGGTCGAAAGCGGCCGCATCACCCAAGAAGAGGCCGACGAGAAGCTCGATGGCCTCGAAGAGCGCATCGAGACCCGCCTCGAAGAAGGCGGTGGCTTTGGACGCAAGGGCGAAGGCCACCGCGGCAAGGGCCATCGTGGACAAGACCGTGCTGCTGAGGCCGCAGCTGTCGAGACTCTCGACGCCTAAGTACCTGCGAAGCTCCCCTCCATAGCCTCCAGTCGGGTTTGCCAATCCCCCTTCGGGATCACGGCAAGCGTCCACCGGAGCCCGGCGTTACCCCCCACCACACCCGTGGGGTAGCGGCCGGGTTTCCGCGTTTTTGGGCTCGCTCCGAGCCACCGATGTGGCGAGGGCGTTGGATTCGCTAGGAGTAGAAGGGGTTTTCGCCTGCGGTGTGATCGGTGGCGTCGACCACTTCGGTCACCTCGGGGATGGCTTCCATGATCGAGGTCTTGATTCCCTCGGTGAGCGTCTGCGCACTCATCGAGCAGCCCTGACAGCCACCTCCCATGAGGACGTGCACGATCGTCTCGGCCTCGATCTTGACGAGGCTGGCGAACCCGCCGTGGGCTGCAAGTGCCGGGTTGATGCTCAGGTCGAGAAGCTGCTTGACCTTCTCTTCGAGCGTGCCCGTGAGGTCGATATCTTCGGGCGCAAGAACCGGTGGGCGGTTCGGATTCCGAATGACAAGGCCACCCTGCATTGGGTTGCTCGGAATATCGAGGGTCGACCCCCGCATGTCCTCGACGCTGTCGGCGGGAATGATGATGGTCAGCTCATCGATCGTGTACACGTGAGCATCGTCAGGTGCGTCAGCGATCGTCTCGAGCGAAAGGTCATAGTCGAACTCGACGCCTCGAGTTCCGACGATCATCACGCGAAGGGCCGTGTTCTCGGCATCGTCCTCGCCATTGCGAATCTCGAGCACCTTGGTCATTGCGGCGTCGGTGACGGTAAGGACAAGGCCGTCGCCTTCCGCACTCGGCGCTGCTACCTCGTCGGTCGCTGATTCGGTCTCGGTGGTGTCGGTGGCATCACTCATATCGCCAGGGTACGTGTGAAACGAAAAATTCTTGCAGCTCAGGTAAACCTTCTGGACCGCTGAGACGTGTGTGCACCATGGACACCTACCTGGCGGAGCCTCCGCCAACGCCCACCGACGAAAGGTCGGCCATGACCGAAGCGATCACCAGCTTCGACGATTTCTATCGTCGGGAGTTCTCGTCGATGGTCGCGTTGGCGTCGACACTCGTGGGGCGATCGGCCGAGGACATTGCTCAAGAGGCGATGATTCGGGCGCACCAACGCTGGAGCACCGTCGCGACGTACGAGAATCCGGGGACGTGGCTGCGTCGGGTCACGATCAATCTTGCGACGTCGAAGATGCGCCGGCGAACAATCCGAATCAAGAAGGCGGCTCACCTGCTGGTGGACACGCCGACGGCGACGTGGGACCAACGACTTGACGACGATCTACTCGAGGCGCTCCAGGGCCTCCCGGTCAACCAGCGAGCAGCGTTGGTCTTGCACTACCTCGAGGATCTCCCGGTTGCGTCGATCGCAGACGTTCTCGATTGCGCACCGAACACCGCAAAGGTCCATCTGCACCGTGGTCGTCTCGCAATGGCGAAGCGCCTTGGTCACCCAGACCCACAGAACCAAACGAAGGACGAGGCATAACAATGACGCTCGATCATGACCTCCGCGACCGGTTCGATCGCATCGCTCCAACGATCTCCGATATCGACCAAGGAGCAGCCGGTGCACGACGAGCAAGCGGACGGCGCAATGGTGCCAGGCCCGTTGCTGCCATCGTCGTTGCACTGATCGCGATCGTCGGTGGCTACACACTGTTGACAGGCCTCACCGATGACACATCCAGTGAGATCTTCACCACCGACCCTCCAGATTCGCTGCCCGACGAGATCACGGGAGACACCGACGGTCCCAGTAACACGACGACAGCGTCCACAGATCCGCCAGAACCACTCGCCGGAGGCGAACCGACGACCGACGGGGCGGACACCGCCGACGGTGCGGGACCTTCGACAACGGCGGCCGAGGCAATCGTCTCCGAAATCGTCGATGTCGAACCAAACGACACACTCAACGCACGCTCCGGTCCCGGGACGAGTTTCGACGTCCTCTTCGAGTTTGCTCATGATGCAGCGGGAATTGTGCAGACCGGCCAACAGGAGACCGCCAACGACGGTGCCCTATGGGTCGAGGTGTTCGCCCCTACCTCCGGTACCGGATTCGACGCCGGATGGGTAAACGCCAACTTCCTCTCGGAGACAACGGTTCTCGACGCGAGCCCATGCGTCTTCAACGGGCCACAAGATCACTACATCGGTATCGATTGGGTAAACACCGAAGGTTCATCCGAATCCGAAGCATCTGCGGTCAGCAATATCGAGACGTATCGCTTCGGTGGGTGCATCCGTACCGTCATCGAATTCGCGAGTGGCTTACCGTTCGCCGAGAGCCCAGAACCAGCCACCTCGCTACCAGACGACATCGTCGTCACGCGAGACACTCCCACGACAATCGACTTCGGAACATCGATATCGGCCGCTGACTTCGATGCGGTCTCCGAACGGTTCGATGAAGCGGTCGTCAACTCGGTGTTCGTATCTCTCGGAACGGACGGTCGCCTCGACGGTGCTGTCTACGGGCCAACGAACACGACCTGGGTCGTATTCGACAACCAAAGCGGGCGCATGACCATCGACGTCGCCGACATTCGATTGCCACTCGATGCCGAACCTGAGCTCGTCGAACGGGTTGGGGCCGGTGTCCAGCCGTTCATCGCCGAGAACGACCTGGTCATCACCGGTGTGTCCCACACCAGCGACCGTCGGCTCTGGACGATCAGCGGGCTCGCCCGCCCCTTCGAGAATCAGATGAGCGTCGGAACAACGGACCTCGATGGCGAGCCGCTTAACGTCACGTGGGCGGGCACGCCGTTCAGCGGAGACAGCACGGACAACATGGTGATGCCCACGACCTGGATCGAAGCACTGGGCCAATTCTGGTTCAGCATCACGCTGCCCGATGACGTCGAACCAGCGGACGTGGTCATCGAATTCGACATCTCTCAGCCGCCCGACGACCAAGAGTTCGTCGCTCTACGCTTGGCCGACTTCGATGGCTAATCCACTGAGGAGACCGATGGCTACTGGCCCTCGGCTTCTTCGCTGAGTTCGAGCCAACGCTCCTCGAGCTGCTCGATCTCGGCGACGACTGGCGTCAACAATTCGCTCACCCGGAGGAGTTCCTCATGGTCGGCGCCAGCAGCCTCGAGCTCGGCGGTAAGCGTCGCTCGTTTCTTGTCGAGACGGGCCATATCTTTCTCGACCGTCTTTAGCTCATGACGGATCGTGCTCGCCGACCGACCCCCGCCCGAACCGGACTTACCCTTCTTCGGTGACGCCGAGGTTTGCTTGGTCGA
Organism: uncultured Acidimicrobiales bacterium; assembly: GCA_938002955.1. Lineage (GTDB taxonomy): Bacteria > Actinomycetota > Acidimicrobiia > Acidimicrobiales > SHLQ01 > SHLQ01. The sequence continues at coordinate 2,316 of CALLAA010000029.1, read as the reverse complement.
ATCGTTCTTCGACGTCGAGGACTGCTGCTTGCGTAGCTTTTCGTACGCCTCATATCCGCCGGGCAACCGGCTAACCGAACCGCTGCCGTCGAACACGATGACGTCGTCGACGGTCCGTTCGAGGAACGCACGATCGTGGCTGACGACGATCACCGCGCCCGGGAAGTCCTCCAAGAAATCCTCGAGGACTCGCAACGTGTCCAGATCGAGATCGTTCGTCGGCTCATCGAGCAACAAGACATTGGGTTTGCGAGCGAGCGTGATCAGTAGCTGGAGGCGGCGCCGCTCACCACCGCTGAGCAGCTCGATCGGGGCGTACTGTGCATCGCTGTCGAACCAGAAGCTCTCCATGAGCTGCACGTCGGTCCAGTCGGGCTTCACCGCGTCATCGCCAACGACCGCCTGCCACACACGCATCTGCGGGTTGAGCTCGATGCCGCGCTGGTCGAACAACTCCATGACAACGGTCGTGCCGATGGTGACCGAACCGTTCGTTGGTTTGCGCCGCCCCGAGATGGCGTCGAGCAACGTGGACTTGCCGGTGCCATTCGAACCAACGATCCCCAGTCGCTCCCGCGGGTCGATCGCGAGGTTGACGTTGGTGAACAACGGCGGGTGGTCCGGGTGTGCAAACTCGAGGTTCGTCAACTCGACAACGTCGTTGCCGAGTCGCGGCGTACCGAAGTGAAGGTCGAGGTTGCCCGTTCGAGCAGCCTCCTCAGGCCTGCTCGTGACGATCTCGGTCGCCGAACGAATGCGTGCTTTGGCCTTGCTCGTTCGTGCCGGTGCGCCACGACGCAACCAGGCGAGCTCGGTCCGGGCCAGGTTGGCGCGTACCTTTTCGGCTTGCGCTGCCTGTTCTTCGCGCAGCGCGCGGCCTTCGAGATACGCGTCGTAGCCACCTTCGTGGACGAACGCCTTGCCACGGTCGAGCTCGAGCACGCGGTTCGTTACTCGGTCGAGCACATGACGATCGTGGGTGACGAGAAGCAGGCCGCCCTTATAGGCAGAGAGCCGCTTCTCTAGCCACTCGATCGCGTCGACGTCGAGATGGTTGGTGGGCTCGTCGAGGATCAACAGGTCGCTTGGATGCACCAGCGCTCGGGCGAGAGCGACTCGCTTCGCTTCTCCGCCAGAGAGCTGTGAGACGGGGGTGTCTTCGCGCCCTCCCATGCCGAGCTTGTCCAGAACGGCGTCGATCTCCCACGATTCACCATCGACGCTCATGACCGCATCACGAACGGTCCCGGTGCCGAGGTCGGGGTTCTGGTCGAGGGCGGCGATCCGAACGTCGCGACCACGCCGGACCGATCCGGACTCAGGTTCTCGATTCCCGATCAGCACGTCGATCAGTGAGGACTTCCCGGTCCCGTTGAGACCAACGAGGCCGATGCGATCACCGGTCGAGATCGTCACGGAAACGTCCCGGAACAGGTCTCGGCCTGGGCGGACCATCGTGACTTCTGTGGCATCGATCAGGATCATGACCGCACAACGTTACCCGCGTGATTCACACCTTTTCGTGGGAGGTATTACGATCGTCGATGTGAGTGACGTATGGCAAGGCCCCGGTTGGTGGTTGGCTTCAGACGGCAAGTGGTACCCAGCAGATGCTGAACCAGGTGCGGTCTACGAAGGCGACCTTCCCAACACAGATGCCCCGAACCCGACAACGGTAGATCCCAGCACCCAGCTTCCCGGTGCCAAAGCGGAACCTGTCGCGGCCCCCGAACCCGTGCGAGCAGATGAGATCTTTGCCGCTGAACCGCCACCGGCCGACCCACAACCGGTCGACATCCCAGTGCCGACCGCCGAGGTGGCACCGTCAGTAGCCGAGGCGCCAGCTCCGGCCGCCGACATTCCTGCGCCGGTAGCTGAGGTGCCGGAGATGCCAGCGCCAGTTGTGGAATCTGCGAAGGTCGGTGGTTGGCAAGCAGTCGACAGCACCGAACCGGAAATTCCAGATCCGTTCGCAAGCGAACCGGACCCGGTTGCCGCTGCGATGGAGGTCGCGGCGACCGCCCCTGCTGTCGATGACGGCTGGACGAGCGCCTACGACGAGCGCCAGGCAGATGTCGTCGACGACGTGTCGGCGTCGATCGCTCCTGTCGATCCACCGACGATGCCACCTGTCGACGTACCTGCGGCCGCGATGCCCGATGCTGGGCTGGCGCCGGTTCCAAGCGTTTCGATTCCTGACGTGTCCATTCCCGACGTCTCTGTCCCGGATATGAGCGTTCCCGACATGTCGGTACCCGATGTGTCGATGCCCGACGTCTCCGTACCAGACGTGTCCGTACCCGATGTGTCGATGCC
>CALLAA010000028.1 GCA_938002955.1 uncultured Acidimicrobiales bacterium | reverse complement strand
CTATCTGCGCAGTACGTTCGCGACCGATGCTAATCCCACGCTGTTGTCCCAAAGCCACTGACTTCGGCCCACTCGTGAACCGAAGCCAACGACAGGAACAGCAGCGAGCGTTGGTGATGGCTAAAGCAGCGGGACGCTGCTAATTGCGGCGGAGGCAGTCGAGGGTTGCGACCGTGGTGTTGGTCTTAGCCTGGACGACGTAGCTACCGCTGGTCACGTTGTTGTTCCAGTGCCAGGTGTTCGACGTCGTCGCGATCAGCTTGCCGTTGTGACTCACCTCGTAGCTCACACCGTTGCCCTGGATTGGCCAGGTGACCCGGTCCGAACCATCGATGCGGTCCACCCGGCATCCACCGATTGCAGCAATCGGGGTGAGACCAGCGGGCGCAGGCGTTGGAGCCGCAGCCCCACCGTCGGCGCGCTGGCACACAACGGCGGCCAGCTTGCCCCCATCACGAGCAACCACCACGTACTTGCCGGAGGTGACATTGCTGTTCGTGTACGACGTGTTCGCCTTCGTGCTTCGAATCCACTTGCCGTTTCGACGGATGTTGTACGTGAAACCGTCGCCCTGAGACGTCCAGGTGAGTTTGTCCGAGCCGTTGATCTCTTCGATCGTGCACTGGCCCTTCCATGCCGTGTTGCTCTGCACACCAGGCTTGATCGTCACCGGCGCAGCGGGCTGAGCTGCTGGCACCGTGGTCGTCGTCGTGGTCACCTTCGGCGCCGCAGTCGTTGTGGTCGTCGTCGGGGTCGGCGCTGCCGGAGCACCATCGAGGTTCCGATCGAAGAACGGATCGGCGGCGATGCGGCGAGCAGCGTTGAGCGTCTCGGTGCTCGAGTCGAGCCACCACGTGCACGCAGCGCTGTCCTCATGAACATCATGGAAGTAGATGACCGCAGCAAACTTCTGCGCCATCTCCGGCTGCTTCAAGAACGCAGCAGCCTCGTCGAGCCATGCGGCCTTCTGCCCGCGAGAACCCTCGTCGGAACCAAACTCTGGGAGGACGAGCTGCTTGGTCGGGTGCTGCTCGGCGAACTCGATGAACGGAGTGATCACACGCTCGAGTGAAACCCACGACTCCTTGTCGTTTCCACGGCAACGGTTCCAGTTGTATGGGTCGGCGCCGAGGTAGTCGACATATGCGTCGCCCGGGTACCACTTGCCAGCCGAACGGCGATCCGAAGTGTCCACCTCGAAGCTCCAGCTCGTCATTGTCCACACCCACTTGGCGTCAGCACCTTGCTGTTCGAAGATCGTGTGGATCTTGCGCCACGCCGCCTTGTAGTCACTGTTGCTACCAAAGGTCTGACGGTCCTTGGCCTCAGGCTCATGGTGGAACGCAATCCACACTTCGCCGTCGAGGTTCTTGACGTCGCGAGCAAGCTCGACCATTTCGTTGTGAATCGTCGAACCCGACTTCGCGTTCGCAATCGCGCTCCACGAAATCTCGGTGCCGTTGTTGCGCTTTGGCTTGATCGACAGCATCAGGCGGCGGTCACCATCGACCACCCAGTTGTTGAACCGGTTGTCGAGGTTGCTGTCCCAGCGACTGAAATCGCGAACGATCGGCAGCTTGGCGCCGAGCTTGTTCTCCAGGCTCTGCACCGCCTGAATGGTCGACTCGTTGCCACGTGGCTGGGCAAAGGCGCCGAACATGACGCCATCGCTTTCGGCCGCGTCAGCAGCCCCAAAGCTGCCCACGGCAACGCTTGCGGAGAAGAGCGTGGCGGCCATGACCAGCCACGACAAGAGATGAACGCGCCGAACGCGGAAACGGTCACTGTTCGTGTGATTCTCCGCGATTTCTACTGCTATTTCGGAAGCCATAGTGGCAACGTATCACTATCTGGTGTCTTTTGTAACACGAATGACACATCTGTGGATAACCAGTGGACTATTCCACAGCAGCGTGCAGACCACGCGAACCCCGCTAGCGTGGATAGGTGGTTCGCTCGCCCTTCCCCCCTGGGTCACTCCACGTCACTTGGCTTCACGACGATGGCCTCGGACTGTGGATTGATCACCCCGACTCGACCGTGCGCGATACAACGCATGTCGCAATCGGCATTCTTGGCCCCGATCTCCGCAGCCATCTCGGCGAGCGCACGAACAACTACCCGCTCTACAACGCACCCGTCGCCAGCATCGAAGCAATGACCGTCGACGTCGCAACCATCGCCGACCTGCTCATCCGACGATCCGCAGCACCCTCGTGGTCGCCCTCGTTCGGGTGGCTCCACCACGCGACGCTCGCCGCCATCGAAATTGCGGCCTCCGGACGCGTCATGCCAGCACTGCGAACCGCCGGACTTCGCTGGCGCGCCGACTGGGTGCCGCTTCGAGACGACGTCGTCGAAGACGTCGTCAAGAGCCTTGCCATGTCGGCACCGCCCGTCCTGCTCGCGAGCTCCGACAAACCGACTACCGACCAAGTCCGGGCGCTGCTCGACCAACTCGTCGATGCCGTCTGCCGGTTCGCACTGACCGAACAAGACTGGCGGCCGCCACTGCCACGCACGCGCGCAAGCACCGTCGTAGCGCTGCGCCGAGTGACCACCGCGCTCACCAAGCCAGACGCAATCTTCCTCGGCGACTCGGTCGCACACGAATCCGCATTCGCCGAATGGTCGACCCAACTGAGCGCACGAGCAAGCCTCGCCGTCGGCGGACCAGAGGTCGCACTACAAGGCCGCCTCGAACCGCCCGAAGCCGACTCCGGCGAACCCTGGTCGTTGCACTTCGAGGTCGTCTCCCCCGACGGTTCAGCCATTGGCTTCGAAGACGTCTGGACCAACTCCGAATCAGCGCTCGAGATCGCCGACGAATCCGGCCTCGAGGCACTCCGCCGCCGCATGCGCGACCTCCTCGACCGGCTCGGATCACAGATTGCGGTGTTCGAGAACTTCGCCGGCGAAACCGACCCCTCGGTCCTCCCACTGCACCTCGACGAAGTCTCCGACCTACTCACCGACGGACTCGAAGCCTGCCGCCTCGCCGGCCTACCGATCGTCACCCCGACCGGCCTGCTCACACGATCCGCCCGGCTCACAGCTCGAGCATCGTCGACCGGCAGCTTCGGCCAATCACGCGGCCTCGGCTCCGCCCTGGTCGACGTCGACTGGGGCCTCGCCCTTGGCGACATCTCCCTCACCCAAGAAGAGATCGAAGAACTCGCCCGGTCCAACGCCGACCTCGTTGCGCTTCGCGGCTCCTGGGTGCAGATCGACCACCGGCAAATGCGTGCCGCCCTCAACCGGCTCGAAACCCAACGCCGCGACGCAAGCGAACTCAGCCCAGCCGAACTGCTCCGCCAAACTATCAGCGAGCTCGAACACGAATCCGACGACGACCTGACCGCCGAGGGCTGGATCGCCCAACTGCTCGCCGGACTCCCCGACGACGAACTCAAAGAAGCCACCGAACCACCCGGCTTCACCGGCGACCTTCGCCCCTACCAACGCCGAGCCCTCGGTTGGCTGCAATTCCTCGGTCGTCTCGGCCTCGGTGGATGCCTCGCCGACGACATGGGCCTCGGCAAAACGCCGACCGCGCTCTCCTACCTGCTCACCCGATCGCTCGACCGCGTCGCCGCCGACCTCGACCGCCTCCCCCACCTCGTCATCTGCCCGCTCTCGGTCGTCATGAACTGGGAATCCGAAGCTGCTCGCTTCACCCCCGAACTGTCGGTCATGATCGCCCACGGACCCGACCGTCCCCGCGGCAGCCGCCTCGTCGCAGCCGCCGCCGAACACGACGTCATCATCACCACCTACGGCACCGCCAGCCGCATCGCCGACGAACTCGCCCCCATCCAATGGGACGTCGTCGTCTGCGACGAAGCCCAAGCGATCAAGAACCATCGCACCAACGCGGCCATCACCATCAGAGGCCTCAACTCACAACAACGCGTCGCCCTCACCGGCACCCCCGTCGAGAACCGGCTGACCGAGCTCTGGTCGATTCTCGACGCCCTCAACCCGGGCATGCTCGGCGGCATCACCTGGTTCCGCGAAACGTTCTCGAACCCGATCGAAACCGGCGACGGCGCCGAAGCGCTCGAGTCCCTGCGCCGCCTCACCGCCCCCTTCGTGCTCCGACGCACCAAACTCGACCGCTCGCTCGTCCCCGACCTTCCCGACAAGATCGAACAAGTGGCGTGGGCACCGCTCACACCAGAACAGGCCGGGCTCTACCAAGCGGTCGTCGACGAGTTCCTCACCAACGCAGCAGCCGCCACCGGCATGGAACGCCGCGGCCTCGTCCTGGCCACGCTCACCAAACTCAAGCAGGTCTGTAACCACCCGGCTCACTTCCTTCGTGAGGGCGAAGTCGGAGCGAGCGAACGGTCCGGAAAGCTCGAACGGTTCGACGAGCTCCTTACCGACATGTTCGAAGCGGGCGAACGCGCCATCGTGTTCACCCAATACCGCGAGATGGGCTACCTCCTGTCCGCCCACGTCGAAGCACGCTTCGGTAACCCCGCCCCGTTCCTCCACGGCGGCACCACCCGAACCCAGCGCCAGAACATGGTCGACACGTTCCAGTCCCCCGACGGCCCACCCGTGCAGCTCATCTCGTTGCGAGCGGGCGGAACCGGCCTCAACCTGACAGCCGCGAGTCGGGTCATCCACTACGACCGCTGGTGGAACCCGGCCGTCGAAGACCAAGCCACCGACCGGTCGTGGCGTATTGGCCAAGACAAGACCGTCTTCGTTCACAAGCTCGTGTGCCGCGGCACGCTCGAAGAACGCATCGACGCACTCCTCACCGAGAAGCGGGCGCTCGCCGATGCCGTGGTCGGCACCGACGAGTCCTGGCTCACCGAACTATCGACCGAAGAACTGCGCGAGCTCCTTCGCCTCGACCCATCGGCCCACATCTCCGCCAATGACTGGGAGCGCGCATGAGACGCCCGCTGCGATCCGACGAATCACGAGCGGTTGCGAACGTCGCCATCGACCTTGGCGACCCGGGACGAATGGCCAAGGCACGCCGGCTCCACCGTTCCAACGGCGTGGGCTCGGTCGACATCGAACCCGGAATCGCCCACGCGTCTGTCGCCGACTCGAACGGCGAGGTCTACGACGTCGAGATCACGGTCGTCTCCCCACCATCGTCGGGGTCGATCCCGTCGGCCTCGGACCTGCTCACCAGCTGCACCTGCGAAGACCACGGCGACAACTGCATGCATGCGCTGGCTGCGCTGCTCGGCGTTGCCGAAGAGATCGAAGCCAACGGCCGCATCCTCGACATCTGGACCGGCACCACACCAACAGCCCCAGCTCCCAACTACGCGGCACCCACCGGCGAGGCCGAGTCGTTCTTCCATGGCAACTGGGCACCAGCCGAGCGCCTAACGATTGGGCAACGTCCGCCCGGTAACCCCGCGCCGCTCATTGTCGACGAGGTCGACGCCGGCGAGGTCTTCGCCGATGCGCGCCGATCGATCAACGCCGGGCTCAGCCGATATCGAGCTCGTCCATAAGGGCACGAACAACCGGAGCATCGACCGAACGATAGATCAAGGCGGTCTTGGTCCCTTCGCGAACCACCTCAGCACGAACACCACGAAGAAGCAGCCGGTCACGCACGGTTACGGCATGCGCAGCAGCGTCGAACAGCGTGCTTTCGCCATCGGGAGAATCACGAAGGACCTGCGCACGCGCAATCCGGCTCGACTCGGCGGTCTCTCGAGACTTCGCGTTGATTCGACGGTGAATCGTCGGAGCCACGAGCAGCACAACAATGCCGGCACCGATCAGTGCCGCGATGACCATCCATGGAGCCATAACGCGTTGGTTGCTTACGGAGCCGACGTGTGGTCGTCAGCGCTCAGCATGTGCGACGCGTCGTTTGCTTGCCACAGGGCACTACGCAGGATCTCTCGGTCGCGTAGTTGCTCATCGGTGATGAAGATCCGGACGACTTCAGGTCCGATGCGTTCCTCGTGGGCAACATAGACCTCGTGAAGCAGTGCACGCTGATCTGGAGAGAGCAGATGCACGGGGATTCGCAACGCTGCGAGACCGGCGGTTTCGGGGTAACGGCACAGGTCGATCAGGCTGTCGCGAGCGAGGGTGCCCGACGGATGCTGCGGGTCGTTCGCCAAGTGCGCCAACAAATCGAGCGTGCGAGGAAGCGCCATGCCACGGCTCTTGTCCTCGTTCGCCAAACGTCCCGGCGCCGTTGGACGAACCGCTGCGTCGAGTGCAGGCACAACCCGGAACTCATAAGCGAGCGCAATGATGTCGCGCTCGGAATCGACCGCGGAGAACATTGGCTGATGTGTCTCGTAGCCGTGCTGACAGAGCTCGACGAGCTCGATCTTGGCGAGCTCATCTCCCTCGAGCAGGCGACTGCGCAGTACGCGAATCGTGTGGCCGAGATTGTGGCCATCGACCTGCTGTTCGAGGATCCACCGGAGCTGGTTGTCGAGGCGTTGTGGAAGCACCCGGTCGGCGAACAGCGTGAGCTCGCAAACCTCGGTGGCTACTTGAACGCAGTAGTCGACAAGACCAACAACATCGTCGCGGGGATCTTCATCGATCAGGTAGTCGTAAAAGACATCGGTGACCTGCGTCGTGAATTGATCCGGGGTCAGCGAATTCTCGCGACAGCTGTCGCGAATGGCGTCGACGGCTTCAATTGTTTCGACATACCTAGGCGACTCCATCCGGATCATTCTTGTCGGCGCCGCGCGCCGAGGCGTGGACCTTCGGGAACGATTTTGGAACTCGCCAACCGGTCCCTGATGGCACCCAAAATCGGTCGGACATCACCAGAACTTGTGCCTCATCGCCGCTGAGCCGAAAAAAGTTTCATAGTTCTGGGAGCAAAACCCGACATCGAAAATCTCGCTGTGTTATCTTTGTCCCTATCACGTCGCTTCGGAGAACCGGAGCGGCTTTCTGCTTTTTCCGGCCGGTCGCAGAACGCATTCTTTCACCATGGCGCATCCACATTCTGAACTCGCAAGTGCCTTGCACCGGGCAGCCGACCTCCTCATCGAACGAGAGCTCTCCGACGCCGATCGCTCCGAAGCGTTGACCCACATCGAGCACGCGGTCTCAGCACTCGAACGGGGCGCTGCACGAAGCGAACAAGAGCGAATCGACGCCTTCTTGTCCCAAATGATCCCCGACGCCGGTGCCCCCACCATTTCCCCCGGCGATTCTCTCGATGGTTTCGCTGCTTCGCCGTACTCGGGCGAAGCCAACGCGCTACGCCCAACGTCGGTCAGCTACACCGCCATCGAACGGGGCGTGCGGGCAACCATCACCATGGGCTACGCGCTCGAGGGCCGGCCGGGCCGGGCCCACGGCGGAGCGACCGCTGCGGTATTCGACGACGTGATGGGAGCTGTGCAGCGCACGATCGACCGCAGTGGATACACCCGGCGTCTCACCATCGACTACTACAAGCCTCTGCCGGTCGATAGCCCCGTCGAGTTCACGGCCACCTTCGCTGGCGAAGACAAGGGCAGATTCACCGTCGAAGCAACCGCGAAGCACGACGGCGTACTGGTGGCCGCAGCCACCGGCATCTTCACCCAGGTCAGTCTCGAGACATTCGGCGCAGTCGCCACCGACAACTAACGTCGACACTTCTCTCGAGCACATTCAGCGAAGCGGGCGACCGCTGCGGTAACTTTCTTCTGTGGACCCTGAGATCTTCTATGCCGTCGTCGACGGGCAATTGCAGCGTGTAGCAACAGACCGAAGCCTTCCGGCGTCGTTCCTCAGCGCAGTGCCAACAAACGTCAGTGCCATTCTCAACACACCCGCCATGACCATTGGCGGTTGGGAAGACAGCACCGACGGGCCACTTGCGCTCGCACTCGACGCCGACGGCGAAGTGACGATCATCATTGCGGTCAACGCCGACCAGCTCGACGCCATGCACGAGACGCTCCGGTCGATCGACACATGGCTATCCACGATGAGCCTGCGCGATCTCAGCGAACTGTCCGGCAACCACATCGTGTTCTACGAAGGGCTTTGGGAACTGAGCCCCAACTCATCCATTGCCCTCGCCCCAACGCGCCACTACGTGATGCTCACCGCTCTCGACGAACTGCCTATCGCCGACTGGTCGGCGGTCCTTCCCGATGCGCGCTTCTCGGTGCGTTACTTCGATGCAGTCGCCGCTCCCGGCTACCCGGCGCTCGTTCGAGGCCGGTCGGCAGATGCCGAACTGTCCATGGTTCCACCGCCGCTGGCCGCTGTGACCGAACCAGCTCCGATAGCCGCAGTTACCCCGCTCGAGATCGTCACCGCCGACGACGAGCCGGCAGAACGCCCCCACCTCGAACCGGTCCTGGACATTTCGGTCTCAGATGCACCGCCCGCGCCGGTCATCGACTTCTCGCCGGTCGAAATCCCCCGGATCGACATCGTGCCACCAGCGCCGATTCCCGAGGACATCACTCCGCTCGAACCGGTCGTCGCCGTCGAACCAGCGCCCGTCGCCGGGTTCAGCATCGCTCCCGAGCACGCCAATGCCGAACACGCCAATGTCGAACACGCCGATGCTGAAGCTGCCGATGCAGTAGCCGCCGAAGCCGCTGCCGGTGTCGAAGCCGATACCGGTGTCGAACGTGATGATGATGTCGATATCGAAGCCGATGTCGTCGACCTCATCGCCGCCGACGCCGCCATGGCCATCGACCTCGACGACCCACTCGTCAACGGCTTCGTCGATGACCTCGAAAGTGCGCTCGTACACGACAGTGCGGCACTCCAGCCGGGAATGACCTACGCCCTCAACGGTCTGCCACTGCTATTCGACGCAACGGGCGAATCGCTCATCTCGATCAGCGACGAGCTCTTCGCCGTCGACGATCACATCGTGCTCGTCGTGAAGCTCCCCGAACGCCGACGCAATAGCCCCTTCGAAGAACGAGACCGGTTCCGCTGGGACACCGCCCTCGACCGCATTCAGCTACTCAACGATCACAGCATGAACGATCGTGGCCAACGGCGGATCGTTCACCTCTTCGTCGAGTCAGACCGTCAGCCCGAATACGCCGCGTACGTCGGCCTGCTCAACCGGACCGAGTTCCAGACCCAAGCCGACGCGGAGACCGCCTGGTTCACGATCGAACCACGTCTCGACGCCGACCTCCATCGTCAACTCAAGCGTGGCCGGCTTCCCCAGCACCAGTCCCAAGGCGCCAACAGCTGATCGCGCTGGTCGACTCGCTACGAGCGACCGAAGAAGCTATCGAACCCGTGCACGATCGGATGCGGCGATGACGCGGGCAATTGCGACCCTTGCGGCACAAACATCGCCGTCGACATGTTGAGCGATCGGGCCATATCGAGATCGTCGATCTGATCGTCGATCAACAAGCTGTCGGAGTACTCGACCTTCGTCATTCGGCGCAACGCTTCAAAGAACGCAGCGTCGGGTTTGCGACAGCCGATCTCCCCCGAAACCACCCACGTATCGACGCGTTCGTCGAGAGCAAACCGGGTACGAATTGCCTTCGACCAGCCGAGCACATTGTTCGTAATGACCGCTACCCGCAAGCCGCGCTCGTGCAGACGATCGATGAAGTCCAGCACACCCTCGCGCAGGCGGAACTCGGCGGTGTACAACGCATCGAGCTCAGCGGGATCCTCGGTCAGCCCGAGGTCAGCCCACAGCTCCGCGGTCGATAAACGACCCAGGCTCGCCGACCGGAACGCATCGTTGATCTCCTGGAGCGACGCCTTGCTGCCACGCTCGCGCACGAACGGCACCAGCCGGGCCCCAATGTCGTTCGCTTCGTCGTAGAGCACGCCACGAGCATCGAGGACGACCAGTTCGAGCCGAGGAGGGCGTTCACGTGCAGCGGTCGCAGGCGCTGGATCGACAGGAGACTTCTCCGGCCGGCGCATCTGCACCACTTCCTCGCCACGCTCGTCGGTACGACGACCGCCGAAGCGGGCCAGCACACGGAAGATCAACAACGTCGCAAGCAGAGCAAGTGCGACGAGCGCAACCGCCGCCCAAATGCGAGGCAACCGATCCTCGATACTCGACGTGACCTCGATGTCGGTCGCCAACGGATCTCGGGGCGTCAGCTGCCAACGTGCAGTTTGTCCCGATACCTCAGAGGTATTGGCCTGCACCGTGTCCGGCAAACTGATCGTGAACTCGAGACTGACCGTTTCTTCGAGCGGCCGTCCAGCAGCAGCCTGCAAATCAGCAAGCGACATACCGAGCGGGGCGCCGACCAAGCCAGTAATGCTCTCGTCGCCGAACGTGGTAAGGCTGATTCGAGGGTCGATTTTGCCGGTGACCTCATAGGTGGTGCGGGCAAAGGACCGAGTACGTTCGACCTGAAAATCGGAGAACAAGGTGCCGGCGCCAGCGATCTCGTCGAGGACCCCGCCGAGATCATCAGGGGAGGCAAAGGCCTTCGTCGCGCTCACCACAACGGAGTTGCCCGTTTCGGCTCTGCGAGGACCGTCGACTTCCCACCCGGCCGACACCAAGTCGCTCGTCCGTAGGCCACTGGCGATCTCGGGAACCATCTCGACGATCTCTTCGTCGAACGCCGTCGTGAGCGTGACCGTTCCGGAGCCATCTTCGGTGACAACAACGTCGACAACAGCATCGACTTGGCACGCGCTCAACAAGAGCGCGGCGAAGAAAATGAGTAGTACGCGGAGAGCCCTCACGGCGCACCAACCTAGGCGGTGAGCGAGAAAACTGGAAAACGCGGCGACGTAAATGACCGCGAAGTCTTTGGCGGGTTACGCGATCTGCGCCTTTTCGGAATCCTCGAGCTCCTCAACAGGTGGGGGCTCAAAGCCTTCGATGGCACGGAAGACGATCTTCTTCTCTCCCGGGTATTCCTCGTCATCTTCGATGTCGACGATCACGATCTCACCAGCACGGAACTCCTTGTACAGAAGCTTCTCCGAGAGTGGATCCTCGACCAGACGCTGCAAGGCACGACGCAACGGACGAGCACCAAGTGTTGGGTCGTAACCCTTGACCGATACGTAGTCCTTGGCGGCATCGGTGAGCTCGAGGCCCATGCCGAGGTTCGACATCTGCTTGCCCACTCGCGTGATCATCATGTCGATGATCTGGCGGACCTCAGGCTGGCTGAGCTCGTGGAACACAATCGTGTCGTCGATGCGGTTCAGGAATTCAGGACGGAAGTGCTCCTTGAGCGCATCGTGTGCCTTTTCCTTCATCCGGTCGTAGCTGATGGCCGAATCGACCTTGGTGAAGCCGAGGTTCGCCTTGCGGAGATCCCGGGTACCGAGGTTCGAAGTCATGATCAGAACCGTGTTACGGAAGTCGACCGAACGGCCTTGGCTGTCGGTGAGACGTCCTTCTTCAAGGATCTGCAGGAGCGTGTTGAACACGTCCGGGTGACCCTTTTCGATCTCGTCGAAAAGCACGACGGAGAACGGCTTGCGGCGCACGGCCTCGGTGAGCTGACCGCCCTCGTCGTAACCGACGTATCCGGGAGGTGAACCAACGAGACGGCTAACCGTGTGCTTCTCCATGTACTCAGACATGTCGAGACTGATGAGCGAGTCTTCTTCTCCGAAGAGGAACTCGGCGAGCGTCTTTGCGAGCTCGGTCTTACCAACGCCCGATGGGCCGAGGAAGATGAACGATCCCGATGGACGCTTTGGATCCTTGAGACCCGCACGGGTGCGGCGGATGGCCTGGCTGACAGCCTTGATCGCCAGTTCCTGACCAATGACCCGCTTGTGGAGCTCGGCTTCCATGTTGAGAAGCTTCTCGGTCTCTTCTTCGGTGAGCTTGTAGACGGGGATACCCGTCCACAGCGACAGCACCTCGGCGACTGCTTCTTCGTCGACTTCGTCGAACAGATCGGTGCCCGATGCCTTGATCTCGGCCTCGACCTCTTCGCGCTTGGCGAGCAGTTCCTTCTCGCGGTCGCGGAGGCGGCCGGCTTCTTCGAACTGCTGCTCTTCGACAGCGACCTTCTTTTCGCGGACAACGTCGGCGATCTCCGCCTCGATTTCCTTGTACTCCGGCGGCGTGTTCATGCGCTTGATGCGCAGACGAGAACCAGCCTCATCGATAAGGTCGATGGCCTTGTCCGGAAGGAAACGATCCGAGATGTACCGGTCGGCGAGGTTGGCCGCAGCCACGAGCGCCTGATCGGTGATGGTCACACGGTGATGCTCTTCGTAACGCTCACGGAGACCCTTGAGAATCTCGATCGTGTGCGCAACCGAAGGCTCTTCTACCTTGACCGGCTGGAAACGACGCTCGAGTGCGGCGTCCTTCTCCAAGTGCTTGCGGTATTCATCGATCGTGGTTGCACCGATGGTCTGCAACTCGCCACGAGCCAACATTGGCTTGAGGATCGAGGCAGCATCGATTGCACCCTCGGCTGCACCAGCGCCAACAAGGGTGTGGATCTCATCGATGAAGAGGATGATGTCGCCGCGGGTCTTGATCTCTTTGAGGACCTTCTTGAGGCGCTCTTCGAAATCGCCGCGGTAACGCGAACCGGCAACGAGTGCGCCGAGATCGAGCGTGTAGAGCTGCTTGTTACGAATGGTGTCGGGAACGTTGTCCGAAGCAATCGCCTGAGCGAGACCTTCGACAATTGCGGTCTTGCCAACACCGGGTTCGCCAATGAGCACCGGGTTGTTCTTCGACCGGCGAGACAGAACCTGCATGACACGTTCGGTTTCCTTCGAGCGGCCAACGACCGGGTCGAGGCCCTTCTCGCGAGCGACCTGGGTGAGGTTCCGTCCGAACTGGTCGAGGACGAGAGATCCCGACGCGTTGTCGCCACCGGAACCGCCGGCGGTAGCGCCAGCCTTGTCGCCCGAGGAACTCGAGCCAGACGATGAGCTTCCGCTGCCACCTGGTCCGGAGTATCCAGAGAGGAGCTGGATGACCTGCTGGCGCACGCGGGAGAGGTCTGCACCGAGCTTCACCAACACCTGGGCTGCGACGCCCTCGCCTTCACGGATGAGTCCGAGAAGGATGTGTTCGGTGCCGATGTAGTTGTGGCCGAGCTGGAGTGCTTCGCGAAGCGACAGCTCGAGCACCTTCTTGGCGCGCGGGGTAAACGGAATGTGTCCGCTCGGCGATGAGCCACCCTGGCCAATGATCTCCTCGACCTGGCTGCGCACCGCTTCGAGCGAGATACCGAGGGACTCGAGTGCCTTCGCGGCGACTCCTTCTCCCTCGTGAATCAGGCCCAGGAGGATGTGCTCCGTGCCGATGTAGTTGTGGTTGAGCAGTCGAGCCTCTTCTTGGGCCAAGACAACGACCCGGCGAGCTCGATCGGTAAATCTCTCGAACAACGGTTTCTCCTCTTGCGACCTAGTACCACCGAGTCTACCTAGCGCTCCCGACAGCACACGTTCGTGCTGGCGTTCATCTAAATAGTTGGCAAAGACGGTTGGTCTTGTTCATTGCCAATCGGCAGCTTCCGTCAACGACTGAGCGTCTGTCGAATCCATTTCATTCCCAATTCTGCCAATCTCGGCCAACTCTTGCCGTTTCTCGACGGTTCAAACGCTCGGGGTGGCAATATCGCTACCGAAAACGTTCATATTTCTGCGAACGTCGGTTCACGCACCATTCATAAACGTTTTCGAAGTTGTGCCCTGGTCGGTAGCGCGCAGCTGCACAGACGTACGTACCATGAGTATGTGTCTACTGCTAGCCCTCTCGAGCAAGTACCGACCCTTTCCAGCGATCTGACGCGGGTCGAGGAACAACTCCTCGTCGCGGTCCAGACCGACAACGCGCTGCTGCAAGACATTGCTGCACACCTCATCAGCGCGGGCGGTAAACGGGTTCGCCCCGGTTTTTGCATCACGTCAGCCGCGGCCGCGAGTGCAGACTTCGCTCCCGCCGAACACGAGGTCATCCTCGGCGCAGTCGCCGTCGAACTCGTCCATCAAGGCTCGCTCTACCACGACGACGTCATGGACTCGGCCACAACGCGCCGCACCGTCGAATCGGTCAACTCCAAATGGGGAAACCACCAAGCGATCCTCGCCGGCGACTTCCTCCTCGGCCGAGCATCCGAGATCGCCGCATCGCTCGGCGTCGACGTCGCCGCCCTGCTCGCCAGCACCATCAGCCAACTCTGCGATGGCCAGATCCGCGAACTCGAGTACACCTACCGAACCGACCGGACCGAGGAGAGCTACCTCAAATCGATCGACGGCAAGACAGCATCACTACTCGCCGCAGCGTGCCGCATCGGCGGCATTGTCGGCGGGCTCGACGAGGAACGCATCGACCACCTCACCACCTTCGGCCGTGCCTATGGCATGGCCTTCCAGGTAGTCGACGACATCCTCGACCTCACCGCCACCGATGAAGAACTCGGCAAGCCCGCCGGCAACGACATGATCGAGGGCGTGTACACGCTGCCGGTTATTCGAGCCATGGCCCACGGCGAAGTCGGCGCGGACCTCAAGCAGTTGCTCGGTCGGCCAATCGACACCACCGCCCGAGACGAAGCCCGCGAGCTCGTGAAGCAAAGCGGCGGTCTCAAGAGCGCTCACGCCGACGCCCGTCGCTATGCCAACCAGGCCAACGACGCACTGCGATCATTCGCCGACACGGCGGGCGGCACTGCCCTCAAGGCCGCAGCCGACCACCTCGTCGACAAGGTTGAGAACCTTATAGTTTGACTTTCGCCGCGGGTTTGGATCCGGGCGCTGAGCGCCCTCGACCAAACTGCGGAACGCGAGCGGCGTCCGCGTGTCCATGCTCGGCTACTGGCCCGAGGCCGACCCCGTTCGTCGTGTAAAACGACAGAGGCCCTGACCCACTTGGGATCAGGGCACTCTCGTATCGAAGCGTCGCGCTTAGCCGGTTCGGCTACTCGCAGGTGGTGTTTGTGGTGACTCCAGCCATACGGCTTCGAATCACGTACTCGTCACCGGCGGTATGGCCAGCAGCGACGTAGGTCAGCTCGCCATTGGACAGCGTCTCGATCCAGGAGTTGTTCCGGCGAACCGTGTACACGTCCTCGCCAGCGATCGCGTCCCACGTGAGCGTGACCGTGCCATCGCCGTTGTCGGTAACGGCACATGTCTGAGCTGGCGGTTCGGGAATGTCAACAGTGATCGTCGGCGAACACGTGGTGTTCGTGGTGGCGCCGTTAATACGGCTACGCACCACGTAGGTGAAGACCCCATCACCAGGCGACTCGGTGTAGCTGAGACTCGCACCCACGTTTGCAACGAACGAGCCGTTGCGACGGATGTTGTAGCTGTCTTCGCCCGGGATTGCCGTGTAGCTGATCGTGATCGAGTCGTCGGCGTTGAGCACTGCAGTACAGGTCTGGAAGTCTCCCGGAGGGTCAACCGTGACCGTCGGCGAACACGTCGTATCCCATTGCACGCCATCCAATGTGGTGCGGATGTAATAGGTGTGAGTGCCCGCTGGCGGGGTATCGGTATAGGACGTCACGTTGCCAGGCGAGGCAAGCCACCTGGTATTGCGGCGCACAACGTACGAGGTTATTCCCTCGACGGCATCCCAGCTGACGTTGACGTTCAAGCCGTCCACAACAGCAGAACAGGTCTGATTCACACGAGGGTCCTCGGGAGCTCCGAAGTCGAAGAATGCGGTGGTTCCGGTACGAATATTGTCGACACGGTCGCCATCGAAGCCAACGAGCAGGCCGCGGTTCACAACGGTAATCGCGCGTCCCCCAACGAACGCATCATTGCCCGGGTTCCAGGTCAATGGTGTACCCGTGTTGATGTCGAGCGCAGCGAGCTGGGTACGCCACGCACCACCATCAAAGGCAATACTTCCAGTGCACGTGCTCGGTCCAGAGTTCGGCGCCATGATCGCAGTAGCGCCCGGCCCCTCGTCGATCTTGCAGAAGTGACCAGTCACGTACGCAATGTCGTTCGTCAGCGCAATACCGAACGAAGAGTCACGCATGAAATGCTGCCACGTGAGCTGACCCGCAGCCTCGGTGGTTGGGATGACCGACACGTAATCCGAAACCGTCGCGGTGCCATTTGCGATACCGATCTTGGTGAAGTCCGGACTGAACGAACCGTCCTGAATGTCGTAGTAGTAGGTGTAGGAATTCGCTGCCGTGCTCATTCGATGGTTCGTGAGAGACGGAGCGGCAGGGTTCGAAATGTTGAAGATCGCCGTGCCACGCATCGACTGGCCAGCGATCGAGGTCGCACGATGCACGATGCCAAGACGGTCACCGGCGGGAGAAACTTCCATGCCGACAATCGCTCGGCTCAGCTCGCCATCGAAGATGAAGTTCATCGCAGGGTTGTGCGTGCCGGTGTCGAGGCTGACCTCAGCGAGACGCTCGTTGGCCAATCCTTCGACCTGGGTGAAATCGCCACCGAGGAACAACCGGTTGTTGCGAACGGCGAGTTCAGTGACCTTGCCGTTGAGACCCGAGACGATCCAGGTCTTGTCGACCGAGCAGGTCTCAAGATCGATCAGAGCAATCTTGTTACGTGTCCGCTCAACACCGTCGGCTCCGGTGACCTTGTCGAAGCGTCCGCCAATGACCGCGGTGTTGTCGCGAGGTCCGGGTGCAATCGACCAGACTTCGTCGTCAACGTCGAGGTTGGTGCAGACGAGATCCTTGGTGCGCGAGTCGACGATCGCGAGGTACGGCTGCGAAACCAAGGTTCCGTCTTGCAGCTCGATCGTGGTGAAGTCGCCACCACTGATGATGTAGTTGCCGATCAAGTCGATCGCACGGGTCTGCAACGGCAGACCTGCTGCGTCGTCACGAATGATCGGGTAGTCGCGCTCAGGCGTGTCGGGAACGAGCCCTGGATGATCGACCCAGCCTCCGTCACCTGCCGCAGCAGACGCTTCGTT
>CALLAA010000027.1 GCA_938002955.1 uncultured Acidimicrobiales bacterium | reverse complement strand
GGTGTCCACCATCGGCTTCGCCAGAGTACGCCGTGGCCCAATGAGGTAACCCCCGGCTTTTCCTCGGCGGCCACCGGCTGTTTCCACGAGTTCGGCAAGCTCGCCCGACAGCTCGATGGGCTCATCGGTGAGATCCTCGGGCTCCCATGGCTTGGCGAGCGCTCCACGAGCGGTCCTGACATGTTGGCGAGCATCAACTATCGGCCGGACCCGAGCGGTGCCGAGCAGTTGCTCGACGGTCAGCTTCGAATGGGAGCGCATAGCGATTACACAACGTTCACGTTGCTCGACGCCGATCCGGTGCGAGGGCTGCAGATCGTTGGTCCCGAGGGGGAGTGGGTCGACGTCATTCCAGAACCTGGTGCGCTTTTGATGAACGTCGGCGACGTCCTCGCCATGCTCACGAACGATTCCTGGCCATCGACGTTGCATCGTGTCGTACCAATGGAAGCCGGTGGTGCGCCGTTTCGTCGGTCGGTTGCGTACTTCCACTATCCCGATCTCGATGTGGAGATCGCGCCGCTCGATCTTTTCGTGAGCGAGAGCATGCCGGCACGCTACGCGCCGGTGACGGTCGAGGATCATCTTCTCGGCAAGCTCGTCGCTCCGAAGACCCAGCAGGTGGCGACCGCAGTGTCGACGGCAGCTGGACGCAAGACGTCCTAACGCACTATCCGAAGAGTTCGAACGCTTTTGCGACAGCCCCTCGGCCACATGTCGCGCCGAGAATTCGGCCGTCGACATCATCGGCTCCGATATGGATGCCGCCGTAGAGCCGGGACTCGCCCGCTTGGTCGGCTGCGTCTTGGTACGTGGCCCACTGGAGGGTGACGGGTTCGTCTGGCCCGTCATCGAAACGAAGCCACCCAGCTGGGGCCGTCCATTCGCCCAAACCGCCGGGGAAAAACTCCGACCCCGTGAACTGGGTGAGTACCTCGGCGCCAGCGCGGCTGAATGCACTGTGTCCCGACACGTATCCCGGAAACGACGGCGTGACGAACGTATCCAGCTGGTACGGCACCCACGTGGTTGCGTCTATCCACGCGATTTCGTCGTAGTTGTTGTGGAGGTATTTGTGGCCGGCCCAGGCTCGTACCGTCAGCATTCCCGGCAGCAACCCGGCGTGACGATCCGCGGAGGTTTCCTCCGTCACAATTTCGATGAGCCCGTCGATGAGCGGCAGTCCGTTCGGGTGGTAATTCTCGAGCGTCTGGTCCGTCGATTGCCCAAGTTCCGCGAGGTACCGGATTGCGGTAATGGGACGAGACGAGTCAAATACCCGCTTTGCTCCCCAGGCGGCGATCGCGGCGTCGTGCATACCGCCGTTGAGGGCAAGGTACATCTTCACGTCCCACTCGAGGCGGTCGACGGCATCACCTGCCCCGGCGATACGGAGCTCGAGTTGGGGGTCGTCGCTGACGACGTTGGCAACGGTGTTCCAATGGCCCGGCGGGGTTTCTGAACTCGGTCCATCGGCCCAGAACTCGGCAACGACCCGTCCAAAGTCGGCGGACGATATCTCGTTCGCGGCGTATGACTCTCCGGTTATGGGGTTCGTCGCGTGGCCAGACCCGTCGTTTGCTCCCAAGGAGTTGTTTCCGATGCTCGCCGGTCCGTAGTCGCGTCGCTCGTCCACGGAGACGTCGAGCGATCGCTGGTACTCCAACACCTCGACCGCCGCTGCGACGAACGCATCGGGGTCTTCGGAGAACAGCGGTGGTGTGCCCGGGTCGATGGGAAGCCCGTCGGGGGACGGATCGAGCGCGAACGGCGTCACCGATCCCCAATGCGGTCCAATAAAGAACTGCAGTGGCTGCACCTGGACTTGGTCGTTCTGCGTGATTGCCTCCGCGAGTTGGAGCGGCTGCCAACGATCGGGGTCTGCGGCCTCACCAACGCCGGGGTCGCCGACGACGAGGGGAGGGTTTGCGCCCATGTAGGAAAGGTCGAGGTAGCCGTCGAGCTCGAACGACCCATCTTCGATGGTCTCTTCGAGGATCGTCTCGGCGATCTCGACGCCGAGCAACGCCCCGTCGGACAGGTCTTCGTTGTCGATCGACGGTACGTTCAGGCATTGCAACGTAAGTTCTTGGTCGAACGACACGAGCGATTCCGACCCGCCCACGGCGTTTCGGTACCGATTCGTGAGCATGGTGTACGCAGCGTAACTCACCGACACGGAACGTTCGTCTGCGTCCAGGGACCGTGATGCATCGACAAAGAGCGCGGTCGACGCATCGTCGTACGCTGCCCAGGCGTCCCACATCGCTGCGGAGGTGTGGAAAAGATTGCGGGCGTGCACGGTCGGTGCTGGGGTGTCGCGGCGAATTGCGTCGAGGAGTTGCTCGTTCCATCGTCGCGCCACGCTCTGGCCTTCGAGCCCGTCGTCGCACACCGTCAACGAGGAGCCGACAAGGCCACAGCCAGACAGCGCAATGCACGCCACAAGGAGGCAAGCGAGTCGTTGCTTCATGCCGCGAAGAGTAGCCAGAGGCCGGCCACCGAGTAGAGCACCATGACGAACAACATGGTTTGTTGGCTGCGGGTTGCGTCGCGCGCAGAGAACCGAGAGACGGCGAGGTCGTGCGCGTAGAGGACAGCGAGAACGTGGCCCACCACGATCGACAGCGCCTGGATCCATGCCACGACATCGACGTCGATCAGGTTGAGGTTCACCTCGCCGTCGGCTGCTCCGAACCAGTTGGTCGTGGGGGCACCTGCCTCATCGAAACGCCCGTACGGGTTCGAAAGGCGAAACCAAAAACTCTGTGATTGGTCGACGAGCAGTTGTGCGTAGTGTGCGACGGCGTACGCCCAGACGATGGGAACGAGGGCTGGAGCGAAGAGGTCGGCTGCTTCGTCATGGCCGATCTTTGTGACCGTTGCCGTTGCCTGTGACCCCGACCAGTACAGAACGGCGGCGATGCCGATCATGACAACGAGCCCAACAGTCAACGGTACAACCGCCGACCAGCCGCTTGGACGTCCGATGATGTCGGTGAAGATCGGGCTCTCGCTGAATCCATCAAAGGAGGTTCCTCCGAGCACCGTAAGGATCAACATGGTGGTGCCCGGAAGCACGGTGACGTCCCGTAGCCCTGCGAGGGGGCGTCGAACTCGCAGTGCTCCGTCATCTCCGGTGGTAAACGGAGCGATCGCTGAGATCGCACTGAACACGATGGCAAAACCGTCGGCGCGATCGAGCCAGACACGTCCGAACTTTGCCATTCCGGCGAGCATGATTGCGGTGTACACGACCATTGCGTAGCCGAGGATTCGGGGGCTGTCACCGCTTGGATGGACGAGCTCGAGGAAGAGGAACCCGAACATCGTTCCAACGGCGACCCAGTGGTGTCCCGGAGGCGTGGCGGTCCGGCGTTCGGGGAATAGCAGTCCGATCGTGGCAAATGGATTGAGCGCGCTCCAGATGTTTCCAAACACGGCGGAAGCAACGGGTACAGCGACCCACACCATCACATAAATGCTGACGGGTGCGATGTTGACGGCCTCACCGCCGATGTCGGTGCCGAACAGGGCTGCACTGATGGTGATGCCGTAGATCGCGAGGCCGATAGCACGGAGCAGCCAGGTGCCAACGAGCATGAGGCCGGCGGTTCCAGGAACCGCGCGGCCGCGTGCGTCGTTGAGTTTCGGCGTGCGCCACAGTGCGCCGAGCGCGACGAACGATAAGACGAGCGCTGCGATTGCCGCCCATGCGAATTGCCAAAGCGGCAGCGGGAGGGTTCCTCGTGAACCCACCCCATGAGCGAGCAAGAGTTGCGTCATGGTCGCTACGACACCACGAGTTCGGCAATGAAGGTGCCCGACTCTTCAAACTCGAGTTCGAACTTGCCAGCGGTGTCAGCAGCGAACAGGATCATCGCCGCCTCTCCTGGTTCGACGGCGGCCAAGATGTCGTAGCCGTGAAGGTGCGCCTCCTCAGCAACATCGCTAGTGACCATGAACATCACCACGTCACCGACGGCGGCTTCGACGCGATCTGGGCTGTCCAGGGAGACATCGCCGCCGGAGTAGTTGGCGGTCACGGTGATGTCAGCATCTTCCATTGTGAGGCCAGCTTCCACCGCCGGTGCAGCGTCGGAGTGGTCGCCATGGGAGTGGCTGCTGGTTTGCGCCTCTCCAGCACCGGTCACGGTCTGACCTGCGCGGATGGGAACGCCGTCGATGGCATAGGAAAGGTGGTTGTTGGCGTTGATCTCCACCTCGACGAGGTGCTCACCGTCGGGGACCATGACCTGTCGTTCGAGTTCGTAGAAGCGTTCGACCTTCTCGCCATCGATGAGCAGGTGCATGTGGCCCTCGTTGTCGACGGGGTCGCCGTCCACGTTGTCGGGTGTGATGGTGAAGTTCGTCAGCGTGACGGAAAGATCGAACATTCCGGCGGTGTCGGTCTCCATGAGCTCGATGTCCACCGCGGGAATGGGGAGGTTGGCGTCAACCTCGAGCACAGCGGAGCTGTCCTCGTGATGGCCATCGCCATGTTCGGTGGTTTCGTCGGTCGATACTGCCGTATCGGTGGCGGTGCTCCCGCCACATGCCGATGCGAGCAACGCAACGGCAAAGAAGGCGCTGAGACAGCGCAGCAATGTATTCCACATACGTGGGGTCCTTTCGATTGTGTGTGATCTGCAATGCCCGAAGGCGTGATTAGGCGTGCAGAACAGCCGGCGGACCCCGGCGCGAAACGACAGACGAAAGTTGTTGGGAGAGCGGAAGGACAGTGGTGGTAGAGCGATGAACGGGTTGGGTGGGCCGTTCGTGCCAGCGCGAGGTACGTGCGGCGAGCGCAATGAAGGTCACGATTCGTTCGACCGACCGAACAGACCAGTGGAGGGCAAGGGCGATCAGAGGAGCAATCGCCATCCCGAGCCAAAAGACCGGTTCGCCAAACAGTGAGAACGTGCCGTAGCCATCGATTGCACGTTCGAATTGTTCGAGTAGGAGATAGCCGCCAGCGATTGCACCGAAGAGTCCATATTCGCTCGTGACGTCATGGCGTCGACGCTTCAGGCTTCGTGTGATCGCCCGGGCAAGAGCGAAGAGGGCAGCGAGCGAACCGGCGAACCACGCGAGTGCCATGTGCCCGTGCGCGACAGAAGCCTCATATCCCAGTAGCGCGGAAGCCGTGTAGGCGACCTGATGTACGAGGAGCACGCCAACGCTGGCGAGAAGAAGCGAATCGAGCCGCTGCATACGCCAATTGTAGGGGCGTCCGGCCGCTGGGCGAGCTATGGATTGCGTAAGAAGTTTTTGCCTCGAATTGCGAAATCGCGGCCCTACCAACAATGATCGACTGGTTACAGACAAAGGGAAAACCATGGCGATTGACACGACAAAACATCCACATGGCATAGGTTCTCACGCTCCGTTGGCGGACAAGCGTGAGATGCCTGCGTGCTATCCAATCAAGGGCAACGTCGATTCGATGTTGTACCACCGTCCTGATTCGCAGAATTATGGGGCGACGATTGCTGAGGTGTGGTTCGATTCACCTTCTGCTGCTGAGGCTGCGGGGTTTGCGCTCGCGCCTCGTCATAGC
>CALLAA010000026.1 GCA_938002955.1 uncultured Acidimicrobiales bacterium | reverse complement strand
CCTGAGCTGCTGTCGTCGGACATCGTTGTGGATGCGCTTCGGCTATCGCTGGTCACCTCATTCGCCGCTGCCGTCATCTCGGTCCTGCTCGGTGTGCCGCTCGCGTGGATGTTGTCCCGGGTCGAGTTCCCCGGCCGCCATCTCGTGCGCTCGGTTGTGACGCTGCCGATGGTGCTCCCTCCGGTCGTCGGCGGTGCAGCGTTGCTCTTCGCCCTAGGACGCCGCGGACTGATTGGGCAACCGCTCGACGAGGCGACCGGTTTCATCTTGCCGTTCTCAACATGGGGGGTCGTCCTCGCCAACGTCTTTGTGGCCATGCCGTTTCTCGTCGTGACGGTCGAGGGAGCCCTGTCGTCGGTCGACCAACGCTATGAGCACGCCGCCGCCTCGCTCGGGGCGTCGCGGCTGACCGTGTTCCGGCGAGTGACATTGCCCATGATCGGGCCGTCACTACGAGCCGGTGCCCTTCTGGCATGGGCCAGAGCGCTCGGTGAGTTCGGGGCCACTGTCACGTTTGCTGGCAACCTCCAGGGCCGAACTCAGACGCTGCCGCTCGCCGTTTTCGTTGCGCTGGGATCCGACCGCGACACGGCCATCGCGATCAGCCTCGTGCTCGTGGCAATCTCCCTCGTCATTCTTGTAGCGCTGCGCGATCGGTGGTGGCGCACATGACGGTCAGTGGGCTCGACGCACACATCTCGGTCGCGCGTGACGACGGCTTTTCACTCGAGATCGACTTGCACATCGAACCGGGTACGACGGTTGCGCTTCTCGGGCCGAACGGCGCCGGAAAGTCGACGACGGTCGATGTTCTTTCTGGCGCTCTGTCGCTCGATGCTGGCCGGATTGCGCTTGGCGAGCACGTGCTCGATGATCCGGCGACGGACACGTTCGTGCCGCCCGAGCACCGGCACATTGGCATCGTCTTTCAGGACTACCTGCTGTTCGATCACCTGGACGTGCAGGCGAACGTCGCCTTCGGGCCCCAGTCGCAGGGGGTATCCGCCGAAGCGGCCGGGTCGACCGCGCAGTCCTATCTGGACCTCCTCGGTATTGGCGACCTCGCCGGGCGTCGCCCTCCCTCTTTGTCGGGCGGACAAGCCCAACGAGTTGCGCTCGCACGCGCTATGGCGAGCAACCCCCAACTGCTCTTGCTCGACGAGCCCCTCGCCGCGCTCGATATCGAGACCCGTACTCAGCTCCGACGTGGCCTGCAGCAACACCTCGACCGTTACGAGGGCCCTCGGCTCCTGATTACCCACGACCCAACGGATGCCTTTCTGCTCGCCGACCGCATCTACATTCTCGAAGCCGGCAGCGTGACCCAGACCGGCACTTCTGACGAGATTCGCCGCCAGCCAGCGACCCGCTACGCAGCGGCTCTCGCTGGTTTGAATCTGTTCTCCGGCGTGAACGATGACGGTGTGGTCGTGCTCGACAACTTCGACTTCACGTTTGCCAGCGCCGACACCAAGACCACCGGTCCGGTCCTCTTGACCATCCGGCCGAATGCGATTGCGCTGCACGGCACCGAGCCGCACGGAAGTCCGCGAAACAGCTGGCGAACGACGGTAGCTACCCTCGAACCACTCGGAGACATCACCCGAGTAGTGCTCGATTTGCCGATACCGCTGAGTGTGGACATCACGCCCGGTGCGGTAGCCGCTATGGAGCTGCGGCCAGGAACCGAGTTGTGGGCATCGGTAAAGGCGACCGAACTGCACCTCAACTCAGCGACCGAAGACCCTGTTTCGTAATCGATTGAGCTAGCGCTTTACGAGCCGAGCGTCGAGCGAGTTCTGGGCCAGAGCGTGCATGCCGGTCATGTCGAGGTTGCACCAGTCCCAAGCTCGCTCGTATTCGTCGAGCACGCTCGTCTGGAACATCGGCGGGTCGTCCGACCCGAGGGTCACCGTGATTCCAGCGTCGAGCATTCGAGGCAGTGGATGGGACTCGGCTCCGTCGACCGCGTGAAGTGCAATGTTGGATCCGGGGCAGACGTCGCATGGAATTTCCCGATCGACGAGCAGCTGGACGACCTCGGGGTCCTGCATTGCACCAATGCCGTGTTGAATTCGTATCGCCTGAAAATGCTCCACCGCAAACCTGACTTCGTCGGCGCCACCATGCTCGCCGGCGTGAGAAACTCCGGGGATCCCAAACGACCTAGCCCTGTCGTAGATCGGAGAGAAGTCGTCCGTCGTCCACGTGTCTGCTGGGCCGCCCATCCCGATTGCGACGATGTGTTCGAGGTCGTGGGCCAAGACTTCGTCCATTGCTCGGGCACAGTCGGCTGCGGGAAGGTGCGGAGAAATGTCGGGGATAAGGCCCCACGTCATGTCGGTGTCATCTGCAGTCGACGAACATCCAGCGATGATGCCATCGTGGATCGGAGCCCACGGCTTACCGCCTTCGAGGATGTGGCCTGTTGCCGAAGAGTGGAATTCGACGTGGACGACGCCTTGCTCGTGAGCGGTACGCATGTACTGCTCGGCGACCAGTGCGAAGTCCTCGGGATCGCGTAGGAGCCGGAGCACGGTGAAATACCGGTCGAGAAACATCGGAAATCCATCGAACTTGTACCAGTCGACAACGCCCTCGACATCGTCGGCGGGCGGCTTCTCGCCATGGCGTTCGCACAGTGCCAACAGCGTCGGAGCGTCGACGGTACCTTCGAGGTGCACATGCAGCTCGGCCTTTGGAATTGCCCGCACGAGTTCGCGTGGAAACGATGAGACAGAGGGAGCGTGGGTCACCGACGAATCATGTCACGTCGCTATGGTTAGCGGGTGGCTGATGTACCCCTGTCCTTCGTCAGACTCGCTGACGCCATCGATGAAATGCTGGCCGACATCGACCTGAGCGTTCTGAGCGGCCGGTCCCAACGTGCACGCCGTAATCTGCTCTTCCAGACACAGGCCTTGCGGTCGGTCGGAGCGCTTTCGACGACGGACTACAGCCGGATCGATTGGGCTGTGGGGCAACAAGCGGTCATCGTCATTCCGGTTCTCGTCAAGACCCTCGTGCAACAAAACGAGGTATTCGACGATGCGGCACAGCGGTGTGTAGCGCTCGCAGAACAGATCTCCGCCGATCTTCTTGCGCTTGCCGAGGGGCGTCGCGATCCCTGACCATCGCCAGTTGAGCTGATCAAAATCACTAACTTCGTTGCATGGAGTACCCAACACATGTCCTGCGGCTCGATCGGGAAGACTGGGTCAAGTACGCAAATATCGCAGTGAAGATCGCCCTTGTGATTGCGTTCTTCATCGCCATTGTCATCCAGCCGCCAGGAGCGGTCGGCAAGGGTATGGAGTTTCGTGCGCCAGGATTTCTCGGCTCGGCGATTCTGGTTCCGGTCATCGCCAAGCTTCGCAACTGGGATCCATATCCCCATGCCGCTGACGGGTTGCTCGCGGCACCGTTCTTGCTCGACACGACGGCCAACGTTGCCGGGTTCTATGAGTCGTTTGGGCCGACCGACGATGTCTTGCACCTGGTGAACTGGATCCTGTTGGTGTCGGCGTTCGCTGCGTTCCGGTTTCGCAACGTGCACCATTCCCGCGATGCAATCATGCTCGGCTACGGCTTTGGTGGCCTCGCCATTATTTGGTGGGAGATCTTTGAGTGGACGATCTCCGACAGCGGCCCGCTCCTCGGCGGCGGAGGCCTGGGGTTGGGCTACACCGACACGATCGGTGATCTATTTCTGTCGTCCACGGGTGGTCTCGTCGGTGCGTTTATCGCACTGAACGTGCTGGGGCCCGTCGGACCCGACCAGACCTAGCTCGTCGCCCCTACTCGGTGACGGTCGGCAGACCCGTGGAGAGCCACGACACAATGCCACCATCGACATCGGCGACGTCGCTGAAGCCGAGCTGCTGCATCATGGCAGCGGTCTGGCCGCTTCGGTTGCCGGAACGGCAGTACAACAAGTACGGAACGTCTTTGTCGAGTTGCGCGAGGCGTTCGCCAAAGTCGCTCTCATAGAAGTCGAGCATGGTCGCTCCCTCGATGTGGCCTTCGGTGAACTCTTCGAGGGTGCGAACATCGAGGATGACCAGGTCTTCTGGAGGGCTCTCGGCGATCGCTGCGCCGTCGGTGGCACTGATCAGTCGAACGCCGGGGGAGTCGCGTAGCGCTGGGGTGTCGGCGGGCGTCGTCGTCTCGACCGGTGCGGCTGCTTCCGGCGTCGTGGTTCCGCTGCCGCACGCTGTTGCGATGAGCATCGCGGACATGAGGGAGATGACGAAACGAGCCGTGAATGCGTTCATGGCGCTAATTGTACGTACAAATACGTGTGGTGTCTGCGCGACCACCTATTTTGCTTCTGACCAGCGGGAAATGATGCTCACATCGGCAACGAATCTGACCGCTGGCTCTGGTGACCAGTAGTGGGCGGCCTCATGAATCGCGGTGTCGACAAGCTCGGCGACCTCCTCGCCGTGGACTGCCGGAGCGTGCACCAAGAGCTCATCGTGCAGACACAAGACGACCTCGGCCCGAAACGCTCGAGCTCTCCGTCGAACGGTGATGGCCCACACCTTGAAGAACTCCGCAGCAGCGCCTTGAATCAGGGCGTTGCGAGCGAATCGACCACGAGAGGCCGCAGCGGACCGGGCCCGATCCAGGTCGCCGTCGGGAGACGAGCCACTGCCCATCCTGATCCGGCGGCCCCCGACGGTGAAGATGTCGTTGCTCTGTTGACCATCGGCGGCGGCCCGCTCGAGGAGGCCCATGGCTATGGGGTAGTTCTTCTGTAGGCCTGGTAGTGCGTGGGCCGATTGTCCGGTCGTTGCCCCGTACATCGCTCCCAGGACGGCGAGCTTTGCCACCTGACGCTCGACCCGCAGCCGGTCGGCCACTGTTTGATAGAGGTCGTCGGCTTGGGTCGCGGCAATGAACGAAGGGTCGCCTGACACTGCAGCCAAGACCCTCGGCTCAACCTGACCGAGGTCTGCTCGAACGAATACATGGTCGGGTGCAGCGGCGATGGCGGTGCGCATCTCGGTCGGTAGGTTGTGGAGTCCGTTGGAGGCGGTCATCCGCCCGGCGGCCCCGTCGGAGCTCGTCCACTCTCCGCGGAGTCGGCCGCCACGCACGTGATCATCGAGCCAGCGATAGCCGTATGTCGAGGCGATCCGTTCGTCTTTGCGCCAGCGAAGCAACTCGTCGATGACCGGGTGTTCGCCTCGTCGTTGTTCGAGGCGCCAGGCCCTGGTGTCCTCGAGATCGAGGCCCTCGCGGCGCAGCATGTCCTTGACCTCGCCGGGGTTGCGAAGGTTGACGTCTTGGGGGACGGTGAGCTTCGCGAAGACCGGTGCGTCACGGCGAGCTCGTTCTGCGTCCTCTTCGGCGTAACTCGTGGTCCGCTTGCCGCTCGCGTCGTGAATGATCCGTTCTGCCTCGATGACATCTACCGGCAGCCCGCGATGTTCGAGCTCAGCGCAGAGCAATTCAGCGCACGACTCCGAACGCGCTGTCGACAGAGCCCGGTCGGGGTGCTGGCGCTCGGCGAGTAGTGGCAGCTGGCGCACGGCGGCGTCGAGTGCGAGAGCGGCCCACGCCTGCAATCGGTCGTCGTTGGCGGCCCATGCGCCCGCGATCCACTCCGGCCGAATGTGGCCATCGGGCTGCACCGGGGCATTGCTGTCATGACCCTCATCGACAGCTGGGTCGAGTAGCCCCATTTGGCCGAGCGCTGGCAGCGTGTCGACCGGCAGTCCAGTCAACGATGCCCAAACCTCGCCGATCGTCGTTCGCCACCCGCCGTGGATCAAACGATGGACGGTCAAGATGTCCCAGCACCGGTCGAGCGGAAGGTCGAGCTCGGCGATCTGTTGGGCGGTCACTCGATCCCACCACACAAACCGCGGTCGATACTGCTCGTTCAGTTCACGAATCGTTGTCCGAAGGTCGGTGATCGAAACGAGCCACAGGTCGTTGTCGGCTGCGAACGCAACACTTCGAACAGCACTCTCGCCCGGGGCTGCGCTATCGGATGCCGCTCCGTGACCAGGTTGGATTGCGATGGCAACGAAGGCACCACGATCGAGTGTTCGCTCCATGTCGGCGAATCTAGCGCTTCTCCCCAATGTTCACGGCCTGCAATACTGTCCCGATGAAGTTCAGCATCCAACTCTCCGCTGACTATCCCGACAAGTCCTACGGCGGCGACCGCGTTTACGCCGACATGATCGAGCAAGCGGTGCTCGCCGATGGGCTCGGCTACGACGCCGTTGGGCTAACAGAGCATCACCTCATCAACTGTCTAATGAACCCGGCGCCGCTGCAATTCGCCGTCAAGATTGCCGCGCACACCCAGTCGGTCAAGATCATGACGTCGGTACTCGTGCTTCCGCTGCACGACATGCGGATCCTGGCGGGGGAGTTGGTCGTCGCCGACATCTTCACCGACGGACGACTGCTCGCCGGGGTAGGACGTGGTGCGTTCACGTACGAGATGGAACGTCTCGGCGTGCCCATGGCCGAGACCCGTGAGCGCTTCGATGAGTCGCTCGACGTTCTTCAGGCGCTCCTCACCCAAGAGGAGGTGTCCTGGACGGGCCAGTATTACGACTTTGAGCCGTTAACGATCATGCCGCGACCAGTGTCGCCGGATCGACCACAGCTCATGATGGCGGTGATGAACCCTGCCGGTATCGAAGCATGCACCAAACGCGGATTTCACATCCAGACGACTGCGTTGTCGGGGGACCACCAGATGCTCGTCGATCAAGTCGATGCACACAAACGAGCCAAGGAGTCGCTCGGCGTCGATGGCACGAACCTGACCATCAGTTTGTCCCGCGTCGCGTTCCTCGCGGACAACGATGCCGACCGGCAGGTGCGTCTCGACGCGGCACACAGCTATTACGGGCGTTTCGACAACGTGTACACCGGTCCCGGCATCGTCGACAATGGCATGATCCGTCAGCTCCCACGCGAACAAAGCATCGAGGATCTGGCCGAAAGCCTGCTGGTGTGCACGGCTGACGAGATGATCGAGAAACTCGCGGTCTACGACGATCTCGACGTCGACCGAGTCATTCTCAATACGAACTTTGGCATGAGCCAGCAGGACACACTCGAGATGATCGAACGATTCGCTACGGACGTCATGCCGCATTTCACCAACGAGCACACCGCTGGCGACGCTCCTGCTTCAGTGGAGGGGTAAGGCGGTGCACACCATCAAGGCCGCCGTCCTACGCTCGACCAACGCGCCGCTGACGATCGAAGAGATCACGATCGACGATCCCGGTCCGGGCGAGGTGCTTATCCGTACCGCAGCAGCCGGGGTCTGCCATAGCGACCTGCACTTCATGACCGGCCAATACTCATGCGGCCTGCCGGTGGTGCCTGGTCACGAATCGGCAGGCGTGGTCGAGGCGGTCGGGCCAGGGGTCCGCTACGTTGCCCCCGGCGACCACGTGATCACGTGCATGTCGGTGTTCTGTGGCGACTGCAAGCCATGCTCGACCGGCCGCCCGTACCTGTGCGATGACCCCAACGCCTTGCGGCCACCGAACGCTCCGCCTCGGTTGCATAAGGCCGGTGAACGGATCGACCAGCTGTACTACCTGTCGTCCTATGCCGAGAAGATGCTCGTGAGCGAACGGGCGGTCGTCGTGGTTCGTAAGGACATGCCACTCGATCGAGCTGCGCTCATTGGCTGTGCGGTGATGACCGGATTTGGTGCGGTCGTAAACACCGCTGACGTGCCGCTCGGGTCGACGACCGCAGTTATTGGATGTGGGGGCGTCGGCCTGTCGGCGATCCTCGGTGCAGTCGCAGCTGGGGCATCGATGATCATCGCAATCGACATCGCCGCAGACAAGCTCGAACGAGCCCGTGAGTTTGGCGCCACGCACACCATCGACGCGACAGCCGTCGATCCGGTTGAGGCGGTGCGCGAACTCACGAGTGGTGGGGTCGAGTACTCCTTTGAAGCCTTGGGCCGAAAAGAGACCAGCGAGCAAGCATTTCAGATGCTTGGCAACGGCGGCGACGCGACGATCATCGGCATGGTCCCCGAGCAGCAAATGATCGAGGTCAACGCGTCTGAGTTGCTGATGGAGAAGACCCTTCGCGGCTCAAACATGGGATCGAATCGCTTTCGGGTCGATATGCCGGATCTCGTCGAGCGGTACATGGCGGGGAGCCTTCCCCTCGACGACATGATTACGGCCAGGGTCGGGCTCGACGACATCAACTCCGCCTTCGACAACATGTTGAACGGGTCGGTCGCCCGCAGCGTGATCGTCTTCGACACGCCGTAAGTCTTCGGGACGCTCCCGTCTAGGCCTTGGCCGGCAAGGCGAAGTGGATTTCGGAGAACCGGCGACGGAACGCTTCGACCTGGCCGGTGAGCTCGCTCGGAGTGCCGCTTCCGATCGCCCGTGCGAGGAGTGTTGCAAGCTCGGGCATATCGGCGGTTGTGGCGCCCCAACGAACCAACTCGTTCAGGCCGACCCGGAGCCCGTCGTCGGTTCCCGTCGGTAGCCCGATCGCGGACGTCAGCAGGTTCGCCTGGCGAAGATGGATCGCAAGCTGACCTCCGCCTCCGTGTGCCGTGGCGTCGAGGGCGAATGCATGGGAATCGGTGAAGGTGTCGCCGCAGCGGAAGACATCCACCCCAGCAGCCTGGAGTTGTTCGGCGAGGAGCCGGGCACAGTCGATGCTCGTTTGGGCGTACGTGGCGCCGAACTCGGTCCATTCGGCGAGCGTGATCGCCAGTGCGGCGACCTTTGCTGCGTCGAAGTTTGCGGTCATGCCGGGGAACGCGATCGCATCTACGCGTTCGGCGATGTCGGCATCGTTGGTGACCAACAGGCCACCCGGCGGCCCGCCGAGGCTCTTGTACGTGCTCATCGTCATGACGTGGGCACCGTGGTCCAACGGATTGGGCCATGCTCCTCCAGCGATTGGCCCCGACAGGTGTGCGGCATCGAAGAGCACGATGGCACCGACGGAGTCTGCGATCTCGCGAATCGTGGCGACGTCGTGATGTGTGAGGTTCAGACTGCATCCGGTGGTGATCATCGCCGGGCGGACTTCGGCTGCCTGCGTGGCGAGCCGATCGGTATCGATCGTGTACCTATTCGGGTCGATCGGGGCCTCGTGGATCGTCAACCCGAACAGGCCAGCGGCTCCTGCCTCGTGATGGGTGACATGTCCGGCGATCGTGGCGGGCGGTACGAGTATCGAGTCACCCGACTGGGCACATGCCATGAAGCTGTAGAGGTTTGCGAGGGCTCCCGACGGCACGCGAACTTCGGCGTACTGAGCGCTGAAGACCGTTGCCGCCATCTCGGCTGCGATCACCTCGATCTGTTCGATCGCTTCGAGGCCCATCTCGTACTTTGCACCGGGGTAGCCGAGCGACGGGCGCGTCCCGAGTTCGCCGGAAAGCGCAGCTGCAGCCCGCGGACTCATGGTGTTCGTCGCTGGGTTGAGGTTGACGCCTTCAACGTTGTGTATGCGCTCGGACGTTTCGATCAAGGCCTCTACGGAGGCCACGACCTGGTCGGTAGGCGATGCGGCAGCTGTCGACGCGATCGATTGGACATATGACTCGGAGTCGGCGGGCACCCAGGGCCGCGAAGACAGATGGCTCATTGCGACAATGTACTTCGGTCGTTGGCTGTCCCGCGGCTGGGGGTCTACTCGCCGTCGGCGGAGGCCCGGTACCAGGTGGCGCTGCTATGGCTGTGCACACGAACGAGCGATTCGGCGTCGAACCACGGCTGGGCCTCACCGACCTTGACCACGACACATCGGCGGGCCACCCGCCGAGCGGCCCGAATCCACTCCCGGTCGAGCGGCGTCGTGTCGGCGACGGCTCGGAGGATCTCAAACCCTGCATCGGAGGCCTTGGGCGTCGTGAACATCGGGTCGACGAGCACGACGTCGGCTGACGAATCCGCTTGGTTCTCGAGAAACGTTCGAGCGTCCTGATGGTGGAGCGTGATGGGCGCCGATGCATCGAGCAACGATTCTTGGGCGAGCGCCTCGTCCGCGAGGTGAAAGAGTGCGGTGCTCGACTCGAGCGCGGTGATCCGCCCGGTCGCCCCGACTGCTCGTGCCGCGACCGCAGCGTCGCGTCCTAGCCCAAAGGTTGTGTCCAGGACGTGGTCGCCCGGCCGAAGGTCGCCGGCTCTGACGAGCGGATCACCGTCACCCCGATCGAGTGACTTGAGTCTGATGAAGGCGGTGCCGAGGTGATGCTTCAGTCGCCCGTGCGATGTGGCGACATGCATCTCCGCATTGGAGAAGACCAGTGCGGCGCCGCCTTCGGGCAAGATCGCGGCGATGCCGAGGTTGTCGCGGGCGACGAACGGGATCTCCCAGTGTTGCGCTCGTTCGCGAGCACGAATCTGCGTTTCGGCCGTGGCTTTCAGGCTCGTGGTGACAACGAGTGGTGGGAGGTCCGTCACTGCGTGAACCCTAACCGGAGCGTGCTAGCTACAGGCCTCCGTCGAACCGCTTACCGTCGGCGTTGGCGATGCAGTCCAGACAAAGTCCTGCAGGGCATCGCCAGTGAATGCACATCCACTACCTTGACGCTGGTAGCTGATCGTCGCTGAACTCGTGTACGGAAGTTGCCCGGCCGCCGTGCCGAAGGTGATGCTGTCGACAACCGATCCGGTGTCATCGCGGAGCTCGACGACGGCTTCACGGCTGATGTTCTTCGTGTAGCCAAGGTCCTGAGGGCCACCGTAGGTCTGGCCGCCGAGGAGGAAGTGTTCGCCCGGGGCGAGTACGACCGAGGGGAGTGTCGCCAGCAGGCCATCGTTCTCGTAAACGGTGTAGCCGTCGAGAGAGATGGCGGCGCCGTCCGTCGAGCGGTTAAAGAGTTCGATGAATTCGTTCTCGCTGCCTGAGGGGCCGGTCTGGACTTCGCTGATGACGACCCTTGGGCCGGTTCCCGTGGCGTAGGTAGGTTCTGCGCAGAATTCTGCGCCATTAGCCCGGTTGTTCGCGGTGATCGTATCGATGTTCTTGTGGAAGTCGGCGGCGTTGTCATTGGAATCCTTACAGGATCCGAACGGGGAGCCATCATGGCGCTCGAAGCTCTGCGGTCGCCCGCTGATTCGGAAGGTCGTCGGTAGGCCTGCACCTTCACGGACGCTGTTGTTGCTCGATCCAACCGTGTCTTGAACGGTTCCGTCTGCGGTGTGCACAAGCTCGAAGCCATAGTTCCAACCGTTGAGCGAGGTGGAGAAGAGCTGGTCGGCGCTGGCAGCAAAGGCGCCGTTGTTTTGAGCGAGTAGGACATATTCCCCGGGGAGGAACAGCTCTGCTGTAGTGAGCGAGGTCAGCGAAACGGTCTCCTGTAGTGCCCCGCCGGTGTAGAGGGAAAGGTCGAGGTCTCGAAGGTCGAAGATAAACGGTGACGCGTTGTACACCTCGATGAAGTTGTCGTTTACATCGCCGGCCATTCCAGCGACGGAATACTCGCTGATTACCAGATGGTCGAGCCGCTGCCGGAGCTCGTTTGGCGAACCGACGCTATTGAAGCGAAGGGCATTTCGATCTCGATCGGCGGTGTCTGCTGCTCCAGCGCACCGTCCGACGTCTTGTGCATCTCCCGAAGATGTGAGCTCCCAGCATCCGCTCTGGGCAGCTGATCCACCGTCAGTGGCGAGTGAGATCGAGCGTTGTTCCGCTGTCTGTAGCGAGATCTCGAACGAGTCGTCCCAAAGGCCCCAGTCGACCGGCGGTTGGCTCGCAACTTCTCCGCCGGGGTCGGTCGGGTCACCCCACGCAATGTATGCAACGAGCAGGTCGTTGTCGTCGTAGAGGAAGAGGTCGTCTCTCGCTCGAAGTGCGTTGCGCGATCCGGTGTCGGCGTGAACCTGATGATCGGCACTCGGAGCACTCGACCGGTCCGATACATCCGGGGTAATCCAATGCACCAGACGGTCGTCGGGCTGCAGATCGAGCGGACCAAACTCGTGCGTGGTGAGATGGGTAGCGTCGAGCTCTCCGATGGGATGGTCAGCAATCGTCCAGCCAGCGAGGTCGATCGACGCGCCAGACACGTTTACGAGCTCGGCAAAGTCCTCGTTGGCGAGACCTGCTGCTGGATCGGTCGACAGGTGCGATGCGAAGAGAACTTCTTCGAAGACGACGTCGCCGAAGAACGGTGAAGGTGCCGCCCCGAATTGGCTTTCGATGTTGACCGTGACCGAGCCGGTCGTCGTTAGCGCAGGGTCGCCGTCGTCGGTCGCTTCGATATCGAGGACATACGACGGCGTCTGGGTGAAGTCGACGTCGTCGGCGAGGGTGATGGTTCCTTCGGTGTCGATGTCGAAGAACGCCTGGCCACTTCCGCCAACGATGCTGAATGAGATCGTGTCGCCCTCGGGGTCTGTGGCGACGACCTGACCGCTATTTCCCGTGACGGCCGTCGAGATGGGCTCGTTGTCGACGATGCTGAACGACTGGCCAGCGGTGATGACAGGCGCTTCGTTGACGTCGAAGACATTGATGCGCACCGTCGTCGATGCTTGAACGCCAGGGTTATCAACCTCACGGGCAACGAGGATCAAGGTATATGTCTCGGTTGATTCGTAATCGAGAGGAGCGATCAGTTCGACGGCTCCGTCGGTGCTCACAGAGAACGTTCCCACGCCGGTTCCGCCAACCACGAAAATCTCGACGGCGTCTCCTTCAGGATCGTTGTACGAGATCGAACCAAATTCGCCGAGTGCGGTGTCTTCCCAAATGTCGAAGCGAGTCGAGTCGAGTTCCGGTGGTTCGTCGACGTTGTCGACCTCGATCGTGACGGTCTCGGTGGATGGCGCATCAGCTGGGCTGCCGGTTGCGGTCACGACAACGTCGTACGACGGGGTGTCCTCGTGGTCGACGAGGCCGGTGGTGAAGATCGCGCCGCTGTTCGGATCGATGTCGAAGGTGTTGCTCGGGTCGGTGAGTGTCCACGTGACCGGGTCGCCTTCAGGGTCGATCACCTCGACGGGAGGTGTCGCGTACGTGCCCAAGATGACGTTCTCGCGAATGGTGACCGTCTGGCCCGGAGTCACGACGGGAGGCTCGTCGATGTTGCCAATGACGACCGTGAAGTCACGCACGTCGTCGAGTCCGTTCGGGTCGGTGGCGACGATGGTGAGCGTGTAAGACGCGGTCGTGTCAGCATCGAGTGGAGCGCTGATGGTCAATTCGCCCGTCGTCGGCGAGATATCGAAGACCGCGACTCCAGCGCCTCCGCCCAGGGACCATTCCGCTTGGGTCAGTTCGGGATCGACCGAGTCGAGCGTCGCGACGGTCGTGCCGATCGCGGTGTCTTCGGCGATAACGGGGATCGATGTCGTGGTGATTGTCGGTGCTTCGTTGACATCGTCGACGGCGATGTCGAACGTCACCGAATCGGTTCCGGTTCCCCCGCTGAGCGAGTCATCGACGGTAACGGTTACCGAGTACGTGTCGATCGTCTCGTGGTCGAGCGTCGCAGTGTTAACGCGGATCGCTCCAGTCGTGGCGTCGATAGCGAAGAGGCTGCTCGGGTCGGTGATCGTGAACCGGAGGTTGTTTCCCTCGGGGTCGCTGGCGTTGATCGAGCTGTCGACGAGTGTTCCCACCGGGCTATTCTCGTCGACGGTGACACGACCGACGGGGCCACTAATGGCCGGAGCTTCGTTGGTTTCGCCCACATCGATCGTCGCACTCGCTGAATCGGTGAGGCCGTTGCCATCACGGGCAATGATGGTAACGGGAAGTTCTGGAGCGGTCTCATGATCCAGAATCGCTTGGTCGACGATCAACTTTCCCGTCGTCGGCTCGATCGAAAACGCGCCGGAGGGGTCGATGAGTTCGTAGGTGAGAGCGTCGCCGTCGACGTCAAAGGCAGAGACGTTGCTTGGGGTTGGTGAGGTTCCAACAGCGGAGTTCTCTGGGATCGCGAATCGTTGCGCGTTGCCGACGACAGGTGCTTCGTTAACGTCGTTGATGGTGATCGTTGTTTGGATCGATGTGCTGAGCGGCTGGACCGCGGTATCGGTCACGGTGATCGTGACGTCGTAGCTCTCGACCGTCTCATGATCGGTTGCGGCCGTGAGCCAGATTCCACCGTCGTCCTCGATGCGGAATGGCAGGCCCGCCTCGCCGGTCAGTTGATAGGTGACCACGTCACTGTCTTGGTCGGTGACCGCTACGGTCGCGATGCGTCCGGAGGCCATGTTCTCGTCGGCGGCGAGCGCCGGGAACGGCAGTACGAACTCGGGAGCGTCGTTGACGTCGGTGATGTCGATCGTGAGAGGTACGACCGTTTTGCCATCGTTCGGCGCGTCGGTGAGCGTCAGCTGGACCGTGTACGAGTCGAGGGTCTCATGGTCGATCGAGGCGGCGGTTCGAGTGAGTCGACCGGAGATTGGATCGATCGTAAAGCGACCGGACGGATCGCCTAAGGCATACGTCACGGCATCGCCGTCTTCATCGCTGGCTCTCAGGTCCCCTTGGTCGACGGAGTCACCAGGAGCGCTGGCTTCGCTAATCGAGAGCGATGGGTTCGAGAGAAGCGACGGCGGATCGTTCACGTCGGCGATGGCGATGTCGATCTCGACCAGCGTCTCTCGTGGCGGCAGTGCGCTGTCGGTTAGTGCAACGACGAGGTCGTACGACGAAACCTTTTCGAAATTGACCGGTGCGTCGAGGCTGATCTTGCCCGAACGCGGATCGATCGACATGATGTCGGCCCCATCGCCGCCGACGATGCTGTAACCAATCGAGTCGCCGTCTTCGTCGGAGCCCGAAACCGTTGCGACGAGATAGTCGAGCACTGCGTCCTCGGGCACTGGGGCGACATCAACAGCTGCTGCGATCGGCGGGTCGTTGCGATCCAAGACCTCGATCGTGATGGCTTGATTGCGCTCGTTGCCGGCTGGGTCGGCGGCCACGACCGTTAGCGAATAGCTGTTGATGCTCTCGAAGTTCAGGGCCGACGAGTCCACGATGAGGTCGCCGGTATCGGTATCGATGGTAAAGGTGTCGGAGAGATCGCCCAGTCGGTAGGTGACGGTCTCGCCCTCGGGATCGGAGGCCACAACCGGGCCATCGGCCAAGATCGACCCTCGCTCTGCGTCCTCTGGGATTGAAAAGGACACAGCCTGCGTATCGAACACTGGCGGCTTGTCGACATCGGTCACCGTGACAATGACCCGGACCGGCGCACTCGTGGCGTCTCCATCGGTGACGGAGTAGGTAAAGCCCGCCCGACCAAAGAAGCCATCGTTGGGAGTAAACGTCAGCTCATCGCCGTTGCGGATAATGGTTCCGTTCTCGGGACGGCCGAGGTCGACGAGTTCAAGCGATGGGCTGTCTGGGTCGGAGTCGTTCTCCAGCAAGCTCTCGACAGACAGCGTGAGTGGCTGATCCTCCACGGTCGACCTCGACTCGCCAACCGCGGTCGGTACGTCGTTTATTGGTTGCACACCAATGGCGAGTACTCGAGAGACGGAGGTTCGTCCGTCCGTCGCGTCGACGCGGAGCTGAATGAGTGGGGTCTCGCTGCCGTCGTGGCTGACGACGAGGTTCTGATCTTCGAGGCGCACCGTCGCGTTCTCCGGCTGTGCCCCGAGCGAGATTGCAAGCGGTTCGCCATCGACCTCTCGTACGTCGAGGGCGAGCACCGAGGTCTCTCCCTCCTCAATTCCGTAGGCGGAATTTCCGAACGTTGGCGGGTCGTCGACAGGGGACAGGCTCAGGCTGCCCGTCGCCTCGGTGCAGAGACCGTCATCGTTGCAGGCCCCGAACGCGAACGTATCGTCGCCGTTCACATGAAGATCTGGGGTGAACGTGAACGTCCCGGTCCCGGTGGTTCGGTCCGACCTGAGCTCCACAATACCGCTGCTCGGTTGCCGGGTGATGGTGACGGTGAACGAGTCCTCGCTCTCGATGGTGAACACGCCGTCCAAGATCTGGTCTTCTTGGCCGCTGATGTCGTCGATGATCATCGTCGGAGCGGCCTGATCGGCGAATGCGAGGGTTGGCGGTTCGGCTACGGGCGCGCCCGCAACCACGTTCACCGCAATCGCAGCAGCCGCGGTGGCGGCGGAGGTGGCAGCCGAAGTCGCTGTCGTTGCTGCGCTGCTCGCCGTTGTCGTGATGGCGTTGCCTAGCGGAACACCTCGCAAGAACGGCAGGTTGGTGAGCCACGCAAGCGGTCCGGCGGTGCGGCGAAGGTCGCCAAGGCCGATGCTCAGAAACGCACGGGCGACGACCGGATCGAATTGCGAGCCAGCCTTATCGGAGACTTCCTGGCGAGCGAGCTCTGCGGGCATGGCGCTCTTGTACGAACGGGTCGACGTCATCACGTCGAAGGCATCGGCGACCGCGACGATACGAGCAGCAAGCGGGATCTCGACGCCCTTGAGGCCTGCGGGGTATCCGTTTCCATCCCAGCGCTCGTGGTGGCCAACAGCAGCATGACGCCATTCACCGAGCCATTCGGCAAGCGGTTCAAGATACGCCTCGCTCTCGGCGGGATGCTCTTTGAGTATCGCCCACTCGTCGTCGTCGGGCTTGCCATCCTTGTTCAAGATCTCGGCGGGCACGTGCAGCTTGCCCATGTCGTGCAGGAGCGCTGCCCAGCGCAGCTTGCCAAGGTCCTCGCCGGAGAGTCCCATCTCCTCGCCAATGAGCTCGGAGTAGGCCCGAACCCGTTCGGCGTGTCCACGGGTCATCCGGTCGTGCTCCGCGAGAACGGCGACCAGCTGGAGCATCTGTTCGGAATACGACTCTTCGGGGCTGAAGGCTTGGCCCGATTCCTGGATCTCGGCGAGTCGACGCTTTACCGATCGGGTGGATCCTGTCTTGAGTGCAACGGAGAATCTCGACGGTGCTTGATCGGGAAAGATCAGCGATAGCCGGAAGAGCATCGCCAATGGCGTCAGTTTCGCGGTGATGCGTTCGAGGATGCGAACGAGGATCGTTGCGAGAACCGACAGCCCGATCCACCACACCCAGCGGTTCAGCCCAAGGCGTTCCGCTGGGTACACGCGAGATGCCCACAGCGACGCCAAAATGGCTACCACGAGCGGGGCGATGAAGATCGAGAACCGCACGACACGCGCGACGAGTGGGTGTCCTTCCCACTCTCGTTGTTGAAGTTCGTTGCTAGCGGTTTGCGTAGGGCCAGCTACCCGCCCTGAGGACATACTGTTTTCTTCGGCAAATTTTGCCAAAAAGCCAAGGGTCCAAACGGCCCATCAGGCGGCAATACGTCCTTTGTTTTCAAGAAACTCCGGGGATCGCCACATCCATACGAGTGAGACTATTCGCTCCCGAACAATGCAGCGACAGGTCGGGCTACTCGGCGATGAGCTGGGCGTACGCCTCAGCGGTCAAAAGCCCGTCGAGTTGTGCTGCGTCGGAGACGTCGATCTTGCAGATCCACCCGGCCTGATATGGGTCGCTGTTGAGCACGGCGGGGTCGTCATCGAGCGCGCCGTTGACCTCGGAAACGGTGCCATCGATTGGTGCAATGATGTCCGAAAC
>CALLAA010000025.1 GCA_938002955.1 uncultured Acidimicrobiales bacterium | reverse complement strand
GGCGTGCAGTGCGGCTTTTGCACTCCCGGCATGCTTATGTCGGCCACGGCACTACTCGAGCGCAACCCAGACCCGTCACAAGACGAGATCAAGATCGGCTTGTCGGGCAACCTGTGTCGTTGCACCGGCTACGCCAAGATTCTGGATGCCGTCTCAAACACGGCAGTCGAGCTGCGCTAACGGCTCAGCCAATAATCAACGCGAGACGATACGGCCGGGTACCTGCGCTGTCGCGAACCGTGATGGTGGTGTTCGCCGTGCCGGCGCTGTCGAGCCGGGGTTCGAACGTGAGAATGCCC
This sequence comes from uncultured Acidimicrobiales bacterium, assembly GCA_938002955.1. Classification (GTDB taxonomy): domain Bacteria; phylum Actinomycetota; class Acidimicrobiia; order Acidimicrobiales; family SHLQ01; genus SHLQ01. The sequence continues at coordinate 22,864 of CALLAA010000025.1, read as the reverse complement.
TCCGACGAAATCGATGGCACTGCGACGAAGAGTTCCGGTCGGTCAGTATCGATGCTGAAGACCATGTCGCTGGTGACGGCGGTCTGACCCGAGCTCACGACGATCCACGGGATGACCTGGGGACCAGCATCGGATGGAATCTGCAGCTGGCCCTCTGCGGCGAACGGAGTTTGGTCAGTGACAGGCGTGACGTCGATGAAGAGCGACGCCGTATCGCAGGCGGTCGAGACCGCGCAGATCTCGTAGGTGATCTGTGCTTTGCCAACAGCATCCGGTGGCGGTTCGTAGCGAATGCCGCCGTTCGTAAGCGAGGCAATCCCGCTGCTGCTGGTCAAAATCCGAAGGGTTGATTCGTCGAGATCGATCTCGGCGGGACCATCGTTCGCAAGTACGTCGACGACAATCGCGGTGTCTTCGGGTGTCGTGGCCGTGTCGTCGACCGCCACGGGGACCGATGGCGCGACCTCGACGACGAGCCGGGCAGACGATGAGCGGCCATGTCGATCTTCGACCGTGTACTCAATGATCACGGTCCCCGGCACCGATGGGGCGGTGAGTTCGAGCTGGGCGACATCGGCGATCTCGACGATCGCATCGGTGTTGGCTGGTTCGGCGATGAGGGCCGATGCGACCGTGAGCTCGGAGACTGCGTCATCGTCCACGTCATTGGATCGGACATCGATGAGCTGGACCGATTGGGTGGTTGTGGTGGCCGAATCGCTGATCGCCGTCGGAGCGGAGTTGCCGTCGGTGATCGTCACCTCGGCTTGGTCGAAGCCTTCGGCGCCGTCGGTGACGACGTACGAGACCGTCCACGGGCCCACTGCGCCGCGTTCGGGGGTGAACAGCAGTTGCGCTCCCGAGGACACGATGCGAACGTCTCCTCGGCCACTGACGACCTCTGCGGTATGGATGTACAACGAGGCGAAGTCGGGGTTGGCGTCCGAGTCGGGGTTGGCGTCCGAGTCGGTGTCAGGATCGACGTCAGGGTCGGTGTCATTGTCGAGCACCGCAATGATGACCGAGACATCATTGGGGGTGGTCGCCGCCAAATCGTCCAGGGCGAACGGTGGTTGGTTACCGACCGCTTCCTCACGCACATCGTCGACCTCACCCGCGTCACCGTCTGCGTCGACACCGTCAGAATCCGAAGCGGGCGTACCGTCATTGAACGCCAGCCGGTCGGGGGTGACCGGCCCGTTGATCAGGGCGACGGCGAGAACAGCCAACAGCACGAGCGGCAACACGATCGCGGCGAAGCGTCGCCGACTACGGTCCGAATGGCCCGAATGGCGCGACTCCGCGGCATTGTGTTCGGTTGCTGTCTCGTGATCGTTCTCGTTCATGACACCCCGGTAACGCCGCAATGGTCATGATCGACGCAAACACCGTCGTTGTTTAGCTCGAGCCCAAAACGAAGAAAGCCGCCACCCCGAAGGATGGCGGCAAACTTACGAATTACTGATAATCAGACGGGGCGCACGTTCTGCGCTTCTTCGCCCTTACGACCAGGGGCGACGTCAAATTCGACTGCCTGACCCTCGTCGAGCGACTTGTATCCTTCAGTCTGGATGTTGGAGTAGTGAACGAATACGTCCTCTCCACCTTCACGAGAAATGAAGCCGTAGCCCTTTTCGCTGTTGAAAAACTTGACTGTTCCTTGCATGTGCATTTGCTTTCACTAAGGACGAACCTCATGGCCTGTCCACTATTGACGATAGGCCGCCGCAGTCGCTTGCGACGCAAGAATCGAAATTCCTTTGTCACCTCTTGATCGAATCCGTTCGTACTCCCGCCGCCGCAACACCTCAGAGTTCACCTATCTCGGGCGAACGTACGTGGTTGGTCACGGTGTATTCGACCCCGTCGCGCACCTCTCAGGTATTGCCGCCGCAGACCACCTCGCAGCACAGGATTGGTCGAACGTGCGCGTCCTCGAGATCGGCACCGGCTGCGGACTCCTCGCCGGGGTGCTCCACGATCGCAGTGCGCAGGTGACGGCGGTCGACATTTCTGCCGAAGCCGTTTCATGCGCTCGGTCGAATCTGATCGACACGAGCGTCGATGTCCGCGAGAGCAATTTGTTCGCGGCAGTAGTCGGCGAATCCTTCGACGTGCTGGTGATCAACCCGCCGTACGAAGTTGGCCGCTCCCGTAACCCCACCCTGCGATCCGCCGACCTTCTTTCGCGGCTCGCTGACGGATGGACAGACGTAGCCGACCGCCTTGTGCTGATGTTCCCAACGGACTCCGAAGACCTGCTCGACACGTTCGGCTTTGGCGTCGACTGTACGGCCCGAATCGCGACCGATGGTCGTGAACTCGGGGTGTACGTAGCGACGGTCGTCGACCGCTAACCGGCCTGGCGACCTTTCAAAGTCTCGCCGATCTCGCTCAAGGACTCGGCCACGAGCAACATTGGGTCGCCATCGCTCCCGCCGCGCCGCTGTACACGAGCAAACGATTCCTTGATCGCATTCCAACGCGCCTCGTCCTCTCCCGACAGAACACCGCGAAGTTCGGCGAGCTTGAGCAGGTTCGCCTCGGTCCCGGTCGTGAGCGTCTGTGCTTCACCCCGGTAGTGGTCGTCGAGAAGCGTTTCGACTTCCTCGGCATTCATGACCGGCAGAATCTTCTCGGCGAGGCGGGCCATATTTCGGTACGAACCCTGCAGCTGGAACGGTGGCTCGACCCGGTGATCATCCGACATCGATGCGGACGCGATGTACTGCTGGTTTACCGCCAGAAGCACTCGCTGGACATAGAGCAGTCGCTGCATCGTAGCGACCATGTCGTTGAGCTCGGCGGCTGTGTAGGGGTGTTGCAGACTCTGCGGTGAGCCGCTCCCCCGCTGTGCCATCTCCACGAGCGCTGGAACATCGGCGAGGTCCCGAGTGGTCATTGGTTTGAGGACCGGGCTCGATGCGATCGCGTTCTCGATGTACGACAAGGCAAACAGATCATCTTGGCCCGAGAGAACGTCGCCGAGGTTGTACGTATCGGCGCGGTTGGCGAGCATGTCTGGAATCGCAAAGCGTTCGCCGGACTCGGTGTACGGGTTGCCCGCCATCACGACAGCGAACCGCTTGCCACGCAGGTCATAGGTCTTCGTGCGGCCCTGCCACACGCCTTCCATGCGCCGCTGCGCATCGGTCATCGAAATGAACTTCTGCAACAGCTCGGGGTTCGTGTGCTGGATGTCGTCGAGATACAGCAACACGTTCGACCCCATCTCGAGGGCGAAGTTGATCTTGTCGACTTCCTGAGCGGCCGTGGCGTCTGGCGCTTCCCGCGGGTCGAGCGAGGTCACACCGGTGCCCAATGCGGGGCCGTTGACCTTCACAAAGACCATGCCGAGCCGGTTGGCCACGTATTCCATCAGGGTTGTCTTGCCGTAGCCCGGAGGCGAGATCAGAAGCAAGAGGCCCATCTGGTCTGTACGTCCACCATCGAGACTGCCGAGTTGCTTGGCGAAGTTGTCACCGATCATCGGCAGGTAGCTCTGATCGATCAGCTGGTTGCGTACGAAGGCGCTCATGACCTTGGGTTGAAACTCATCGAGGCGTAGTTCGTCTCGAGTGTTTGCGAGCGCCGTGCTTCGAGCGGTCTGGTAGGCCTCGAAGGCTGGCCGCTCGTCGCGGCGATACCGACGAACCGCAGTGAGTAGTTTGTCAGCCCGGCCGGTGAATGACCCATCGATAATCGTCGGGTGGGTGCTCAGCAGGTCGGGTACATCGATGGCGAGTGACGGCGAATGTGGCACTCGTGGCACATCACCCCCGGCGATCATGACCACAGCTTCGGGGACCACCGACAAACGATCCGGATCTTGCGCCGTTGCGAACGCGGTGAGCCATGCCGTTGCGAGTTCGATGCGATCGCCCATGTCTGGCAACGTTGCGATCTCTGCCGCAGTTCGGTCGCCGGCACTTTGATGCAGACGGAACGCGTCGGTCAGCGCGATTGCGTCGGCGCTGGTGTCGAAGCTGAAGACATCCTCGGCGAGTTCCTCGAAGAGATACTCCGCGCTCGTTGCCGGGTCGGTGGCCCGACCGTATGCGGCGAGTTCATCTGCGAGATCGTTGATCGCCTCGGTGATCGCGGGCGACCGCGAAAACTCAGAGCGCAGCCGACCGAGGCTCCGACAACGAGCAGTCCACGAGCTTCGCTCGGCGTCGTCGAACCCGTCCTGCCAGAAAATGATGGCATCGGCTCGCACGACCGGGTCGTACCGAAGCAGTCCGGCGGCGCCCACCGGGTCGAGGAGTGCATGGAGCAACCGTGCTGCGTCGTGGTCGTGCACTCCACGTTCGTAACCTTCGTCTACCCGTTGCTCGGCCGCCGACCGTGTAAGGGTCGAGAGCCCGGTCTCTTGGGATTGCAAACTCCGCAAGTCGTCGAGGGTGTGCTCACCTTCGTTCGCTAGTGCGTCGAGCAGGATCGTGCCGGCCAAGTAGGCGGCGCGACCGACCTCGGCGTTCTCCGACGCCAAGTGCTGAGTCCAAAATCGAGCCGACCCGTCGAGGATTTCGTCGTCGAGGGGCTGGCGATAGTCGGTTCCGGTAAGTACCGCGTTCAGCTCGCCATCGACGACGCCTACGGTGAGTTCGAGCGGCTCGGTGTCGACGGAGAACCGATGATTGCCGAGACGAATGACGTTGCCGCCATCCTCAAAGATGTCCGAGCGGTCGCGCAGCGATCGACCTGCGTCTTCTCTGGCCGTGTCGAGGCGCCGCAATAGTTCGTCGGCCGACACGGCTTGGTCGATTTCGCGCAGGTCCTCGGCGAGTGACCGCACTTTGGCGACCATGGGGTCCGACACGAACCAGGAGTTCAGTTCGTCGGTGCTCTCAAAGCGTTCGATTCGGCGACCGACACCACCGAGGATTCGATCTGCAGCGTCGATGAGGCGCTGCGCGTTTCGTTGACGCTCGTCGAGCAGCGACTGTTTGCGAGACGACAAGCTCTCGTAGACCTCGTCGCGACGGTGACCGATCTCGATCAGCTCATCATCGAACTCGGCAAAGCGCGACTCCAGCTCTTCGAGTTGGAGCAATAGGCGGCCGAGGCTCTCATCGGCCAACCCAGGTGTCGTGGCGCGTGCGAGCTCGCCGGATACCGCTTGGGCAAACAGTGTCATCTCGACGCTGAACGCAGCAGCACCCTCTGCGGTAGCGAGGGACTTCCGTCGGTTCTCGCTGATCGCACGGCACCGATTGAGCCCGGCCATAACGTCGGATAGGCGGCCAAGAATTTCGGTGCGAACCGTCGGGTCGTCGATCTCCAGACCGCTGACGACCTGTGTGAGGACATCGAGTCCCTCACCGAGGCGATCAAGCTCAGAACGTGGCTCCTCGAGCTCGGTCGTACGTTCGGCGTTGTCGATCGCACCTTCGATGGATGCAAGGTCGGCGTGGAAGTCGACGAACGCCTCTTCGCCAGCGAAGAACTCCGCTGCCGCCAACGACGATCGATCAAATGCCGAAATCACATCGGCTTCGAGCGCGTCGATCGCATCGGTGTCGATGTAGCGAACATCGCGCAACGTGATGAGGTGTCCGCGCTGCTGGCGCAGGCGGCGTAGCGCGCCCACGTGCTCGCCAGCATTCGCCGGCGGCGACGAGTCGAGCTCGTCGATCAGCTCACGGACTTCAGCGCTCGCCTCCTCACGGGTCGACTCGGCCGACGCGTGGAGCGTCTGCACCTTCTCAAATTCATCGATGATCAACGTCGCCGTCGACGCAATCTCCGTGAGCGGCTCGGCCAGATTCCCAACTTCGGGATCTTCGAGCCAGAAGTAGCCGCTCAACACACGTGATGCTGACGCGAGGAGATCTGCGTACACCGCCGACGACGGTTCGGTCTCTTCTGCCTGCCGCGCAATATTTAGCGAGTCCGAGATGCCGCGGACCAGGTCGGCGTTGCCGAGACGATGCAGCACCGAGTCGCCAATGGGCTGTTGAGCGTGGAAGTCATCGGAAACAAACGGAGTGCTCCAGATCTGCATCGGGTGCACGCGCGTAGGTTCGGCGTCCTCCCGGAAGACCATCAGAGTGCCGTCATCAAAGATCGAATAGCCATGCGCCGCAATTGGCTGCGATGCCTCTCTACGAATCAGGTTGTAGGCGAGCAAGATCGACAGGCCCGAAGCCCGTTCGTGGAAGACGTAGAGGACGTCCTCGCCGTTTGGGGATCGCCGGATCGCTTCGAAGCCCATCCCCGCAGCATCGGTATCGAACAGCGTTGCTTCCCCCGTACGCAGAACGAACCCGGCGGGCGTGATAATTCCGTGATCCTCGGGGAGCTGCATGCAGCTCGTCAGGATCGAGTCGTTACGTATGGCGGTCCGGGTCAACGTGTTGACGATGAACCCTCTGGGCGTGTCCTCCCGGTATGGCTGAACCGATAGGACGACGAGGTCGCCGAGCACAGCGAACTCGATGGTCGAGTCCGCAAGCGCCTGGTCGGCATCGGAAACCGATTCGGTGAGAACGGTTTCCCCCGTCGGCGTGTTGTTTTCGAGCCGGATCGTGAGATCGCCACCGGTTGGATCGACGAAAACCATGTCGGCGATGTTGACGTAGGGTGTCCGGCCGTCGACGTGATGCTCGCGGGTGACCTGAGCCCATTCGAAGTCGAATTGGTCGGCCCGCACGTAGTCGCGCTCGCCGCGATTATCGAGGTAGGAAACCTCGCCATCGGCATTTACGGACCAGCGAAAGACACGGATGTCCTCGAGGCTCTTACCGGTCTGGAACGCGGCGAGGAGTCGCCCTTCTCGACGCTGGAGCTGCAGGAGTCGGGCGTCTTTGTAATAGGTGTAGAGCTCACGGAAGTCCCGTTGAAATTCGGGATCGTGTAACCAGTTGTCTTCGGCGTTGTCCGGGGCGGTATCGAGCCGGAGCTCTCCATTGGCCGCCGAGTAGTGATGCAGGCTGAAGACATCGTCGACGGTCGTCTCGGTTTTGAGTCCGATGAAGACGTTGTAGCCAAAGAGCAGATCGGCACCGGCGGCCACGATGTCTCGAGGCACCGAGTTGTTCGCCGTACGAATCCGTTCGACACCAGCGACCTCGAACTTGCTCGACCCAAACGATTCGATTCGCTTGGTGTTCAGCGCGTCGCTTCGCTCGGACAGGGTCTTCGCGTGGCCGAGCAGGCGCGCTCGGAGAAGCTCGTAGGTGCCAGCACCTGCCTCGTCGTGGACCTCTGGAGTGTCCCCAGAGTTGGGGTCAGCCATTGGCTGTTCAGTCCGAGAGCTTGTCGGCGAGCGCCTTCAGGGCCGCTGCAGCAGACATATCCCGGAGATCTTCGGAGTTGAAGTTCTCGAGCAAGCCGCCGAGTTCGCCCACGAGCTTCTCGCGGCTCTCGCCGGAGTGGTTGACGAAGCCGTCGACCGTCTTGCCTGCGGTGACCGCTCCCATGAGTCGATCAACAAAGATGTCGGATCCGCCCACGATGTCGATGTTTGCGCTTTCGAGACCTTGGCCGATGACCCGGGCCTGTGCTTCGGCGATGCCGATCCCAGCTTCGATCTCGGCAAGGTTGATTTCCTTCTCGACGTCGAGCTTGCGAACGAACTCTTCGAATTCCTGACCGACTCCTTCGAGCTCGCGCATCGCCGCGGCCTTCTCTTTGAGACCTGCGGCTTCGCCACGGAGCAGCGCTTCCATCGCCGATGCTTCGGCGTCGCCGGTCTTGGCGATCGCTCCTGCGTCGGCTTCTTTGACCCGTACTTCGGCGAGTCCGACCTTCTCGATCGCAACTGCGTCAGCTTCACGGACCTGTGCTTGCGCCAGACCGTTCGCTGCTGCTTCGGCTTGAGCGGCTTCTGCCAGGCGAATGGTCGCACGTGCGTCCAGATCGCTGGCTTCGAGGTCGGCCTTTGCCGACACGACACGTTCGGTAGCCAGGTGTGAGGCGGCCTTCTCGGCGGCCTCGGCGCGCTTGATGTCCTTGACGAATTCTCCCTGTGCTTCGGCCTCAGCCTCGATCACGATGGCATCGCGCTGACGGTTCGCCTCTTCGACAACACGCAGTGTGGCGATTGCCTCGACTTCTTCGGCAACGGTCTTTTCGACAGCGACTCGTTCACGCTGAATCTCGGCGATCTCGGCTTTCTCGCGTTCGACCGACTTCTCAGCCGAGGTCACTTCGACCTCAGCGGCGACCATCTCGAGCTTACGGGCCTTGCGAACGCGCTCTTCCTCGACAGCGATGATGCGTTCCTTGTTCTTCTCCGCAACAGCGACCTCTCGATCGAGGTTCTCTTGGGTGATTGCGACCTCTTCGTCGGTCGCGAGGCGAGCTCGTTCCGACCGCAGGCGTTCTTCGTTTTGGACCTTGACCGTCTCTGCGTTCTCGCGGGCCTGGACGGTAGCGATCTCACGAGCTTGGCGAGCTTCGGCGTCCGCCTGCTGGCGCATCAGTTCGAGAACGGCTTCTCGGGTCTCGACATCCTTAGCCGTGATCTGCTTCTCTTCCTCGCGAGACGCAACGTTGGTGGCGACGTGCTGAACCGCGGTGAGCTCGGTGATCTTGCGGATGCCCTGGGCGTCGAGAATGTTGTTCTCGTCGAGGTTTACCAGTGGCGTCTGTTCCAAATAGTCAATGGCTGCGTCCTCGAGGACATACCCGTTGAGGTCGGTACCGATGACCTCGATGATCTCGTCGCGGAAGCGACGACGTTCGGTGTACAGGTCCTCGAAGTCGAGTCCCTTGCCGACGGTCTTGAGCGCTTCGGAGAACTTTGCCACGAAGAGCTCCTCGAGGGTCTCCTGGCTGCTCGCACGTTCCACACCGATCGACTGTGCGACCTTGATGACGTCTTCCTCCGCTTTGTTGACACGGACGAAGAAGTTCACCTTGATGTCGGCACGAATGTTGTCCCGACAGATCAAGCCTTCCGTGGCTCGACGGTCGATCTCGATGGTCTTGACCGAGGTGTCCATGATCTCGGCCTTGTGGATGATGGGCACGACGAGGCGGCCGGTGAAGCTCACCACCACCGCTTTGGTCGTGCTGATTACGAGGGCCTTGCCTTGCGGCACCTTCTTATAGAGCGAGCTATAGACAACCGCCATAAGAATCGCGACTGCGGCGAGAACGCCGATAACGATGCCGACGATGATCAAGATATTGACGAGCACAGGTCCACCTTCCAACCGTGCCGCCAATGCGACACGTCTGCTTACGTCTGTTCCATGTCGGCAGAGACGAGGAAGACTTCAGAGTCTTGGTCCACGTCGAAGATAACTGTGCGCGATCCAGCGGTGAGTTCGTTGCCGTCTTCGCACCGGATCTGCACGACGAGCGAGTCCCCTTCGGCCGTTCGGACCTCGGCCTGTCCGAAGTTCTCGTTGACCTTCAGGGTTGTCACCGTGCAGATCGATCCAATGAGATCGCCACGCCGCAGCGCTCGGGTTGGAATGAACACCGGTTCGAGGCGACCACCGATGCGGCCGGTGAGCTGTCCTGCGCCAACAAGTGCGCCGACACCGACGGCGCTTCCGATCAGCAGCCCCGACGAACCGTCGAGATCACCAATGATGGTCATAGCGATCATCGAAATGGCCCAGGCAAAGATCGACAGCAGGTTGAGCGCGAGCAGGAGCGGCATCCCGCTGATACCGAGGAACTCCATCGCCGAACGTAGGAAGCCAGTCGATGATGCGTCAGCATCGAGATCGGTGTCACCAATGTCGAGATCGAGATCCGCTTCGGTCTCGAGGTCGAGGTCGAGGTCACCGAACGCGTCGAACCCGGAGCCGAGCAAGGTGGTGAGCACCCAGAAGCCGAGAAAGCACAACGAGGTGACGGTGAAGATGACCGCGGGGAAGGACACCACGTTGTTGAGAAACTGCTCCATAACCGACCCTTCTCGTGTGGTTATCGGTCGCTGGCGCGGGCCGGTTGAGACCGCATCATAGGTTTCGGCGTACTTCAGCACCGTCGTACAGAATGTCGCGGAAGGCCTGGTTGGCTGCTTCGCGATGCGCGAGACCGGACTTGGTGCAGGGCGCTGTCGGCACGGGGACGTCGACGAATTCGTCGTGGACTGCGCCACCGCGAATGTGTGTGACGTGGTGTGCTCCTCGTTCCAACGTCAAGCCGTTCCCCATGTAGGTCTGCAACGCGACCCCTATGCGCCTGTCGTTGCTCCGGTTTGGTTGGGACCCGTGTACAAGCCATGGGTGATGCAACGACAGTTGCCCAGCCTGTAGTTCGAGGTGGACTGGCTCGACGTCGTCGAAGCCGACGACTCGCTGACCTCTGGTCAAGATGTTGTCTTGCCCGTAGGTGTCTTCGTGCTCGACCGCCCCGTTGCGGTGGGTCTCGGGAAGTACGGACACACACCCGTTTTCGAGGGTGCTCGGGGTTAACGCAAGCCATGCCGTGACATGGTTCTCTCCGGTCACTCCCATATACCGAGCGTCTTGATGCCAGCTGACAAACGACCCTGATCGTGGAGCTTTGGCAAACACGACCGTGCTCCACAACGCAATGTTGGGGCCGACGATCGCCTCGGCGATGTCGACGATGCGCTCGTCGAGCGCAAGCTCAGCCAGAAACGGGAACGTGTGATGAGCGTTGTTGCGGTTCTCGGCATGGAGGTGTTCTGGATACGCCGCCTCGGCGGCCTCGAGGGTCCTCCGTAGCTCGGTGGCTTCCTCGACCGACATCACGTCGATCGGCGCAACCCAACCGTGCTCCCGATAGTGCGCAAGTTGATCGTCACGTAACGGCATAACTACCTTTCCCATAACACGGAGTCTGACCCATTGTTATGGGGGTTTGGCTACGGTTGCTCATGCCTAGGACTCGCGCAGCACGACGATTCGGTCGTTGGGAGCGATGTTGCCTTGGTCCACGTCGGCCTGCGACACGCGTTCGCCGTCGCGCACAATTGCGACGAGCGTCGTTCCCTCTGGCATTTGCGGAATGTCGTCGACATCGGCCGGGTCGATCTCTACGAGTTCGAGTCCAACTCCGGCACCGAGAAGATCTTCGAGCACCAAGCCGGCGGCTGGTGCGTGGGTCCCCATGCCGAGCATTCGTCCAACGGCGGCCGTGGCATCGATGACCTCGGTAGCACCTCCCTGTCGCAGCAGGTGCAGGTTCTCCTTCTCCTTGCCAGCCGCCACAATGCTCGCCGTCGTGTTCATTTCGCGGGCGGTGAGCGTGATGAGGACCGCAGTGTCATCACGGTTGGGAGCGACGACGATGGAGGCGGCACGTGTGATTCCCGCTTGCTCCAGTGTTTCGTTGCGCGTTGCGTCACCCTCGACAGCAACAAATCCGAGACGGTTGGCCTCGGCGATGCTCGACGCCTCATTGTCGACAACGACGATGTTCTCGGCAGACATGCCTCGCGCCACGAGGTCGCGCGCTACCGCCTGCCCGGTCGCCCCAAACCCACAAATCACGGTGTGGTTGTTCACTCGTTGCCTCCACTTGCGTTCGGCGAGCAGCTCTCGCGATTGTTCGGTGAGTACCTCGACGGTGGTCGACACCACGAGGATCAGAAAGAGAATTCGAGCCGGCGTGATGAGCAGGATCGTCGCCAGACGAGCACCGTCGCTTACGGCGGTGATATCGCCGTAGCCGGTTGTGGTGACCGTGACCGAGGCGTAATACAGCGCATCGAGCATGCCTATCGAGTTGTCGGTGATATCGACGTAGCCGTCTCGACCGAGGAGCACGACAACCGCAACGAACAGCACCAACGCGCACGCAAAGCCAACTCGACGTCCGACCGATGACAGCGGGGCGCGTTCACGCTTGGGAAGGCGCACGAGGTCGGTGAAGGACATCCCGCCAGACTACTTTTCGTCGGCCCTCCCGGCCGACATCACGTCGACTTCTGCCCGCCGCCCCTGGTACCAGGTACCAAACCCCGAAAAGGTACCTGGTACCTTTTGGCGAAAAGGTGCCAGGTTCGTTTAGAACTACAGGCCGTTGACGAAGCCGGTTACGCGCCAAAATCCGCTGTACCAGGTACCAAACCCCGAAAAGGTACCTGGTACCTTTCGGCAAAAAGGTGCCAGGTTCGTTTAGATCTACAGGCCGTTGACGAAGTTGACGATCCGGCGACAGCCCTCGGCCAGCTCCTCGTCGCTCGTCATAAAGCCAATCCGCACCCAGCCTTGCGCAGCCTCACCAAAGGCTCCGGCGTCGAGCACCGAAACATTCGTTGCGTCGAACAAGTCGTTCGCGAACGCACGGCTCGAGTCCGCAAGGGACGATACGTCAGCGAGCACATACATACCCGCTTCGGGGACCAAGACCGAAAGGCCGGGTGCGGCCGACAAGATGTCGACCGCAAGATCGCGTCGGCGCCGATACGTAGTGCGCATGGCCTCGCTCTCCGCGTCGCACGTCAGGAGCGCCTCACGAGCGGCTTCTTGGATAAAGCCTGGCACGCCGTAGTTCACATTGAGCTGCAGCGCGTCCATATGATCGATGAGCGTTTCGGGTCCGACCGCCCAACCAATTCGCCAACCGGTCATCGCATGCGACTTCGACAAGCTGCTCACCGTGACGGTTCGTTCAGCCATTCCGGGAAGCGATGCGATCGATACGTGCTCCCCATCGAATACCAAACCGCCGTACACCTCGTCGGCGATCACCCACAGGTTGTGGGCCATGGCCAGCGCGGCGATGCCGTCGAGTTCGCCCCGGGTCATCACGACTCCGGTCGGGTTGTTCGGCGTGGTGATTGCGATCGCCCGGGTCCGCTTCGTTATCGCCGCCCCGATCGCAGCGACGTCAGGGCGAAAGCCCGTCGAGGCGGGCTGGCCAATCCGAACCATCGTCGCTCCGCCAACACACAGCGTCGCCTCGTACGTCAGATACATGGGATCGAGCGAGATCACTTCATCACCAGCGCCCAAAAGGCAAAGGCTCGCGCCAAGAAGCGCGCCCTGCGTTCCCGCACTAATGATCACGTTTCGTGAAGAAAGATCCAGGCCGGTTTGCGCCGCCATCGTCTCTGCCACCGCAGCGCGAACGTGTTCGCGACCAGGAATGTTCGAGTAGTGCGTGTCGCCGGCTCGCAGCGCGACAACCGCATGCTCAACAATCGGAGCGGGCGTGTCGAAGTCGGGGTCGCCGACGCTGAGCACGATCGCTTCCTCGCCACGAGCTACCGCTGCCATTGCCTTGGCATGGACTTCCCACCCATCAGCACCATCGCTATGAATGCGATCGATCAGGGGCGAGTAGCGGACGTCCGAACCGGTCATCTGCAAAGCCTATTCAGGCCGATCGACGAACAGCCCGTTACTGCCAGGGGTCTCCGGACAGGTACTTCCAACCAGCATCAGGCAGCAGAACGACCGCTGTGCCCCCGTGAGCATCGAGGTAATTCACCGCGGCATGCACAATTGCCCCAGAAGAGGTCCCGATGAAGTGCCCCTCAAGGTTCATCGTCGTCGAGACAGCCGCAATTGCTTCGGGCTTGGTTACCTCGTGGCGGTCGGTGACGAGTGAGAGATCAGCCACGGGAGGCTGGAAAGGGTCGTCTTGGCTTCGCATGCCGCTAATCGGATCGTGCACGAACTCTTCGACCGAATGGATTCGGATCGAGGGATACGACTTGCGGAGGCCACGACTCGTCCCGGTGATCGTGCCACCGGTGCCATAGGCACAAAAGGCGTGCTCGGGCGGCGCGTCGAGTGGCCAGTCTCGGATGATCTCCAGCGCCGTTCCGAACTCGTGGGACTCTGGGTTACCCGGATTGCCGTACTGGTAACACATGAACCCCTCGCCGTCGGCAACGAGTTGTTTGGCCACCTCGATCGACTCGTTGGGGCCGCCATCGACCTCGACGAGTGTTGCCCCGTATGCCCGAAGCAGTTGCTTGCGTTCCTCGGTCGAGTTTGCGGGAAGACAGATCGTCATCGGGTAGCCGTTGATCAGCGCCAACCGCGACAGACCAATGCCGGTGTTGCCCGATGTTGACTCGATCAGCTGCGTCCCCGGCGGCAAGTGCCCCTGGTTGCGGGCGTTCTCGAACATGAACCATGCCGCTCGATCTTTGATCGATCCAGTGGGGTTGTGCCATTCGAGTTTTGCGAAGAGGCGGGTCCCCTCGGGTGCGAGGTTTGCGAGCTCTACCAGCGGTGTGTTTCCGGGTTTCATGGAGTGCTCGAAGTATGCCCAGATTCCGCTGCGCTCAGACGGCAACGCGCGATTCCATTAAACCCGGCGAGCTCCCGCCCGATGGATCCTTCTGGCAAACAGCCAAACCACAACCGTTCTGCTGGGGAGCAGGACGAGATAGCGGGAGAAGCCATGACTGAGCTCGAGACCATTCCGACCGTCCACATCTTGGGAGGTGGACCGAGCGGGCTGTCCACCGCGTTTAACCTCACGTCGCCAACGCAGAATCCCGATTGGCGTGAGCGATACAACGTCGTTGTACACCAGCTCGGCTGGCGCCTCGGCGGCAAGGGAGCGACCGGCCGGGACGAATCAATGGCGTGTCGAGTTGAAGAACACGGCATCCACATGTTCGGAAGTATGTACTCCAATGCGCTTCACCTCATGAACGAAGCCCTCGCCGAACTCGACGATGGGCGCACGATGGAAACCGAGTTTCCGCCCTCAAACTTCCAGCTCGCGACCGACTTCTACAAGGGTCGTTGGCATGGCTTTGAGAGCGGCTTGCCGCACAACGACGACGTGCCGTGGGAAGTCGCTGGTCCTGTGGCCGACCTTTCGGGCATCGTCGAATCCCTGCTAACCACCGTGTGGAACATCCTGACGACCCAGGTCCTGCCAGTAGCTGGCTCGACCGCTCCGCAGGAATCACATCGCCACACGTCGGTCGCACATTTCTTCGAACACCTCACTGGGCACGACTCCAAGGACCGAATCGCCGAAGCGACGTCGATTCTGCGTTCGCTCGAGCGTGGAGCGGTCGCGGCTACCACCGAAGGTGTGCTCGACGTATTGAAGACGATCACGAGCGAGCTCGAACGCGCAATGACCGATATCGAAGACGCCGGTGATGTTCTGCGTTGGGCATTCATTCAGATCGATCTGTTGTACACCGTGTTCAAGGGTGTCATCGCCGATGGGGTGTGGAGCAACGGCATCGACTGCATCGATGACTACGACTACCGAACCTGGCTGATCAACCACGGCGCCTCGGACCTGCTCATGTCCTCGTCGCTGCCGCAAGCGCCGACGAACACGTGCATGCAATATCCCGATGGCGACACGACCGACTGGCCGCAGATGTCGGCGTCGGCCTTTGCCACGTTCATCCTTCGTCAGATGGTGGCGCCAGGACAGGCCGGCTACTTCTTCAAGATCGGCACCGGCGACACGGTGATCGAACCGATCTACCAGGTGTTGAAGGATCGGGGTGTTCAGTTCGAGTTCTTCCACAAGGTGACCGATTTGATCCCATCGGCTGACGGTACCCGAGTCGAGCAGATCAACTTCGATGTGCAGGCCACGACCGTGAGTGGCGGACCGTACGATCCGCTCTTCGTCACCCCCGACGGGGTGAACGCATGGCCGAACAAGCCGCGCTTCGACCAGCTCAACCAAGGACCCGAACTCCAAGAAACCGGAGTGAACCTTGAGTCGTGGTGGGCTGACTGGCAGAGCACGCCGCTCGAGGTGACGCTTGGTCCCGACGATGTGGTCGTCGTGGCCATGCCGCCACAGGCGCAACGCTTTTCGCTCGCCTCGGCGATCGGCCAGAAGGAACCGTGGACCGAGATGATCTCGAATGTTCGCACGACCGCCAGCCAGATGTTGCAGATCTGGTTGTCTGCGCCGCTCGAGGACCTTGGATGGCGCAAGCTCGAAGGCACGAACCGATGGTTGGGCCCGACCTACACCAACCCGATCAGCGCCTTCGCCGACTTCACCGAAACCATTCAGTGGGAGAACTGGCCGACCGAGAGCACCCCTCAGGGGTTGATCTACTTCTCTGGTCCGTTGCAGGATCCGATCGAAATCCCGCCGTTCACTGACCATGGGTTCCCCGAGCGTGAGGTGCAGCGCGTCGAAGCAATGGCTGCGCAATACCTCCGGAGCATCGGCGGGTTGCTGCCGTACTCATCGCAGCAGGGAATGGAGCCAAACTCGCTCAATTTCGCTCAGCTTCATTGCTTGGATGAGAGCGCGCTGCCGACCGGCGTCAACCGGGTTGCTCAGCAATACACCCGGGCAAACGTCGACCCGAACGAGCGGTACACGGTCTCTGCCCCAGCAACGCTGCAGTATCGACTCAAGGCATGGGAATCCGGATACGACAACGTTGCGCTATCGAGCGACGCGATCTACACCGGCTTCAACATCGGAAGCTTCGAAGGTGCCGTGATGGCGGGCCAGCTCGCTTCGTTGGCGGTGAGCGGAGCCCCGGTCATCGAAGACATCTACGGCTACCAGTTCCTGCATCCAGACGCAGTCGGCCCCGAGCAGGCGATCCTTCCGGCAGCGGAGTCGCGGCTCGCTGCTTAACGCTGGCTGACAAACACTGCGAGTTCGGTCTCGGCGCCGCGCGCGTAGGCCGCATCGAATACCGGTGTGGTCACGCGTTCGGCGACGACAGCTCGAAGGGACTCGCTCGTCGCTCGATGGGCGAGGGGCAACGCAAACCCAGAGCTGCTCAGCGATGCGTCGGCCACTCCCCAGCACGTCGCAGCGAACTCGTCATCTTCGCGACGGGCAGCCGACCAGGCCAGAAGCTCGATCGCAACCGTCGTCGCCCATCGGTTACCGCACGCACGCGCAAATTCGAGGCCGATGGGAACCCAGTGATCGAAGTCGTCGAACGCTTGGGCTCGTTCGAAGCCGAGCGCTGCTTGCTGAACCGCCACGGCGGTGTGTGCCGAAAGGTCCTCCTCGGCCAGAACCCGTAAACCTGCCCGCACGGACTCGAGCGTTTCCTCATTGCTTTCCGACGGATGGGCTTGCAACCAAATGCCGTGATGGAACACATCGCTGTACGCCTCAAACGCACCGTCATCGTCATGTTGGATCCGCTTGGCCTCGGCGAGGACGGCTAGCGCACGATCGGTGTTCTCATCGTATGCGTGACAGGCTCCAGCAATGACGAGCGTGCGCCGTTGCACCGGGGCTGACAGCGGGGCGATTGCCTCGGCGCCGATCTCGAACCACTGCGCAGCGTCGGCCATCTCCGCACGTCCAATCGCCGCAAAGCCAAGGGCTATGTACGCATCGGCGTATGCAAGATGCGGCTCGTCGGGCAGGTCGGAGGCGAGCAGGTTTTCCTCCGCGACGATTTCTTGGGCGCGACCGGTGATCGAGCCGTAGCTGACGGCCAACGCCAAAATCGAACGGTGCAAACGGGTTCCGGGTTCGGGCCACTCGAGCAGCATCCGAATGCAGTCGAAGCCCTCGTTGAAGCGCCCGGTCTCTTCCCAGTACGAGCGAAGGTTGGTCGCAAGTCGGCACGCCGAGATCTGTCGCTTCTCGTTCCCGGACAGGGCAATGGCATCGAGAAAGCTCTCGTTTTCGAGCTCGAGTTCTCGGACGTCGAGCTGGTCGGCACGGCGGTCGAGGTTGTTGGACAGCGCAGCGGTTCGTCGAATGAAGTGATCTTGATGCCGTTCGCGTGCACCATCGAATTCTTCGGCGTCGACGTGGTCTCGCGCGTAGGCCCGAATCACACTCAGCAAGCGAAAGCGGGGCCGCTTCTGATCTCGCAACACCTCGATGAAGGACCGAGCGGCAAGGGAGTCGATGATGTCGACAACCTCGCCGAAGCTGTACGCGTCGTCGCCACAAACGGCGTGTGCTGCGTCGAGGTCGAACGACCCAGCAAAGATCGACACCAGGCCGAGCACCCGCTGTTCGTCGGAGTCCAATAACGAATAGCTCCACTCGATCGCGTCGTCGAGGGTGGCATGGCGAGGTGTCCGTCGTCCGCGCCGCATCGGCGATCGGGCGATCTCGAGGAGACGTTCGCTGAGATCGTCGAGTGACAAAACGTTGAGTCGTGCAGACGTCAATTCGATAGCGAGCGGGTGGCCGTCAAGTCGCTGACAGACGTCGTCGACCATGGCGCTGTCGAGCGCTGCGAGTCCAGGAGCTGCACGCTCGGCCCGAGCAATGAAGAGCTGCGAGGCGGGTGAGTCTTCGCCCTTAGCCTCGAGCGGATCGATCTTTGTCACTACCTCGCCATCGACGTCGAGCGGCTCTCGAGATGTCGCCAGGATGACCACGCCATCGTTCTTGTCGAGAAGCTCCTTGGTGAACGCTCGCGCTGCTGCGGTTACGTGTTCGCAGTTGTCGAGGACGAGCAGCGACCCCTGTGCGAGCGTGGTAGCCAATCGGTCCATAGAGTCGCCGGCGCGGCGAACTGGGTCGACTCCAAAGACGGTCTCTGCGACCGTTGCGGGCAGACGCTTTGGGTCGTCGATCGCAGCGAGTTCGACGAAGAAGACTTCGGAGAAGTCGCTCTTCGACCGTCTTAGGATCTCCGAAGCCAACGTGGTCTTGCCGACACCGGCGGGGCCGGTCATGGTGACGAGGCGTGCCGTCGTTAACGCGTCCCCGATCGTGTTCAGGTCTGCCGTTCGGCCGTAGATCTCATGGCTGGCCGGCGGCTGTTCGATTCGATACGACGGGTCGGGTCGAACGCTACTTTCGGCACCCGCGTGCGTGAGCGCCGCGGTGAGCGAGTTCACCCGCAGGTCAGGGACCTCTTCTGCCTCGCTATCGCGTTCCGCATCGAGGGCGTGGAGAGCGTCGGCGAGCAGTCGCAGCGTGTTGTAGCGGTAGCTGCGACCCCCGGCGCGGCGGAATGTGTCGTAGGCGACGACGGGATCGAACGCCCGACCGGCGTCGGTGCACCTGGCGCGCACCGATCGCCAACGATCCGGATAGCCGACGAGCGCCTGGGCGGCGTCGGCGAAACCCTGGTCGTCGATGTGGTCGATAGCTGCGGTGATCGCACTCCGGAGCGCTCCGTAACGCCCGGAACGAGAGTCGACGTGGTCCGGGAAGCATCGGAGCGCGAGCGAATGAAGTTCGGGGAACTCGGTTTCGTAATACCGCTCGATGCTGGAGATGCCAGCGAGGGTCGAGAGCTCCTCAAGGAGCGTCGTCTCGTCTACCTGTTGTGCTCGCTGCATGTCATCTCGGCGTTGTTGAATTTCTGTATTGCTCTGCTTCCGGCCGTGATAGTAGATGCCAGAGGGGGGCGAATGATGGAGTGGGCCAAACGGCCTATTTCTCGGATTTCTTCCAATTCGCCCACAGATCCCCCACGAATCCCCCACACCACCCGTCAATGTACGTAGGTATCAGTTCGTGGTGCCATGTAGATCGCTTGGTCTTCGAGGCTCCCTGGTAAGACCTGGCGGAAAGCTGGGCCACCCGGCTTTGGTCGGGTGGTCCAGGGCGGCACTTACTGATACCGCCGGAGTGAAGACAAGAAGACGAAAGACGGATCGTTTGGCGGGATCGTTTGGGCGGGCTTCATCCTGGCGGACCCGGAACTTTGGTTCCGGGTTCCGGCGCGTCCGGGCAGAAGTTCAACCGGGTCGCGGTTATGCAACCTCTCGAAGTTCGGCCCGGGCGTCTTCTACGATCTCGGCTTGGACCTTTGCGTCGAGGGCGCTCGTGATCGCCGAAGCGGCGATATCTCGAGAGGTGATGGCGAAGTACTGAGACCACGCCAAGATTCCGAGGAACTTCATGCCATCTTCGACCAGAAGTTTCGTATCGCCACTCAGTCCAATGCCAACGTCGACGATCACCGAACCAGCGAGCGAGCCAAAGGCGGCGACGAGCAGTGCGGATCGGGTTCGGAGGATGTCGTTGCGGAACAGCACCATCCAGGCGAGCGTCGGAAAGACCACGACGATCTGCGCCGCGTTCTTTGAGCCGCCGAGCAGGTTCTTCAGGATTCCGGCGTGTAGTGCAAAGACATCGTCAAGCACAAGCACAAGGGTTGCCAGGGCACCAATGGCGAGAAAGGTCGCAGCGCTGGTGCGGCCAATACGTCGAGCGACCCAGGCGCCAGCGCTTGCGAACGCAACGCCGGCGGTCCACACAAGGATGCCCAGATTCGACAATGCGCCCGTGTACCACGGCGACCCGGTGAGGTGAGCGGGATCGAGGAACAAGAACCGCAGCGGGGTTGCCGTTTGTACACGTGCGGCGACGAGCAGCACGATTCCGACCAGCCAGAGCGCTCCGAGGGGCGCCAGGCTGGCGACCTGTCGACGGAGAGAGAAGCCGCGGCGGCGTTCGGAGAAGGACCGCACGTCAGGCCCCGAATGGTGCCGCGGAGAGCACGTCCATCATGGCTTGCCATGCGTCTGGTTCGGTCCGCAAGCGCCAATCCCACGGTTGTTCGCTTCGCTTGTCGTAGTCGAAGTACACGACCGCTCGGATGTTCGATGATGCGTTGACCCACCCAGGAATGCGCCGTACCCAGTCGGCTCGGTCACCGGCGTTGCGGGCGGTCGCTCCAAACTCGGCGATGAGGATGGGCTTGGACGGATGTTGATTCGCCCAGGATTGGAAGGCGGTGAATTCGTTGGCGATCGACGACAGCGGCTTGTCGAGGTTCATGCCCGAGTAGCCGTCGGCGCAGATCCAGTCGACGTTTGCGTCTCCGGGATAGAACCGGGCGCCTTGTTCGTTCCAGTTCCAGGCGGTTGGACACCACACCCATTCGATGTTGTTGACCGCACCCTCTTCGACGAAGAGCTGGCGAACGTACATCCACGCATCGATGTAGTTCTGCGGGTCACCTTCGATCCAACTCGCTTTGTACGACACGTCGGGTTCGTGCCAGAAGCGCAGCTTTACCGTTCCTGACAGGCCCTTGAGCGCTTGGGCGTGTTCGCGGATCCATGCGTCGTGAGTGCCGTTCAGAATCGATGACGCGGTGGTGCCATTCCACGTGAGGAGCAGGTCCCGGCCTTCGTCGATGTGCCATTGGTAGAGCGAGGTGTTGAGTGGTTTGGTGAAGCTCTTGAATTCGTGGGCGATAAGGCGTCCGTTGCCAGGAACTGCTTCGAGATCGTTCCAGTATGTGGTTCGGTCGCTCCCCCAGAGGTCGACGTTGAACCCCATCTGGACCGGCCCGCCAGGAACCGAGATCGGGTCTGGTAGTTGAGCGAACGCGACGGCTTCGGGAATCGTCGTGGTCGTCGTCGTAGTGGTCGTGGTCGGTGCGGCCGTCGTCGCTGGAGAAGCGGTTTGCGTAGCCCCGGCGACGAACGTGCATGCAACGTCTTGGTTTCCGCCGCCCCAAACTCGCAGGACGTACTCATCGTCGGTGTCTACGGCTTCTGGGATCAGAATTGCGAGTGCTTCTTCTTCGGGCGTGTGGAACCACGCATCGTTCTTGCGGAAGACGGCGGTGCGGCCGTCGTCGAACCAGCGCAGGATCCCATCGTCGACTCGCACTTCGACCTCGCACCACAGCGAGTCGTCGTTGCGTTGCACGTCGCCCGCGGTCTGGTCATCGGTGGGCTGGCCGATCGGTTGCGATTGCGCGGCGTCGGCGATCGTCGTCGTGGTTACGTTTGTGTTCGGGGCATTCGCTGTCGGCAGCGCAGTGGCTTGGTCGGACGCGTTGGTTGGGTCCGTGTTGGTTTGTTCGACAGGCCCGTCAGCGGTCTGGGCTATGGCGGCCGGAGCGGAATTGGTCGAGGGTTGGCGCTCGTCGCTCCCGGTTGCGTCGGTGTTTGTGTTGTCCGTGGCCGAGTTGTCTATAGGTGCTTGGTCGGGCGATTCGGCGTCGTCGGCAACAAGCTCAACCCCAGCCGATTCGAGGTCGTCCTGGGTGTACAGATCGACGGCGGCGTCGCCGCTCGAACGCACGAGCACGGCGATGGCTAGCACCGGGACGGCGAGCGCCGTGAGGGCCCAGCGCGACAGGCGCGGGCGACCGGGGGGCGTGTCTGTTTCCACGCCCGTGTGCTCGGCATGAACTCCATGTGGCTGGAGTGATTTGAGCCGTTCCACCCATGGTGCGTGGGCCCTCCCCAAGCGACTACTGGACGATGAACTGCAGCGAGTGGGACATCCCGTCGATCTCGTTCAGCCCCTGGATGTTGGTCTCGAGGCGCCAAATCTGTCCGCCCGCCTCGATCAGCCAGACGACCCGCCGAGACAACGTTGGCGCGGTATCCCAAGCGAGTTCGAACCGGATTCGTTCGCCGCCGGCGGTGGTTCCGACTCGGTCAGAAAAGGCGCTCGGGTTCACCGACTCTTGGTTGGCGATGATCCATGGTCCCGGCGGCAATAGGTTGGCGGTGGCTTGGGCCATCGTGACGGCACCGAGGGATTCGAGCGTGACGTTGTGGTCGACGTGTCCATCAACGGGTCCGTATCGGAAGAACGCACAGGAGTTTCCTTCGGGTCCGTCGAGATCGATCGTGGATACCCAATCCGCCGGGTAGGCGATCATGACGGCTTCGTCAGCACAAACCTTGTAGTCGCCGCCGAGTCCAATGAACGGCCCACCAAAGCACCAATGATTGATGTGCTCTTCGTAGGTTCCAAGTGCGTCGCTAAAGGTCACGATGGCCTTCACTTCTTCGGGGCCGTCCCACCCGCCTATCCAGTAGACGCCGTTGGGGTTCACCGGCAGCGTGTCGTCGGCGCCGCCGATTCGGTCAACCAGGACCGACTCGACCGTGATGCCACTTCCGGCACCGGGGATGAATTGGAATGCGCCCGAGACGCAGTCGATGTGGTCGACGGTACGGCTTTCCATCGAGCCAGCTACGGGGCAACCGGTGTAGCGCTGCACGCTGACCGTGGCCTCGGCTGAGCCTGATGGATTGCTCGACTCGATGGTGAAGCCCAGGTCGTTCGGGGCAATTTCATAGGACACTGGATCGACGGGAGCCTC